>NZ_RZOF01000201.1:0-11519 GCF_003998955.1 Mesorhizobium sp. M4B.F.Ca.ET.017.02.2.1
TCCCGACACCGGCCGCATCGCCATCGGCGGCGAAAGCGTCGAGCGCGTGCCGGTCGAGAAGCGGCGGATCGGTATGGTGTTCCAGAATTATGCGCTGTTTCCCAATATGAGCGTCGCCGACAACGTCGCCTTCGGCCTGTCGGTGCGCGGCGAGCCGAAGGCGTCGATCGCCACCGAAGTGCAGCGCGCGCTCGACCTCGTGCAGCTCGGCAAGCTCGGCGGCCGCCGGCCGCACCAGCTCTCCGGCGGCCAGCGCCAGCGCGTGGCGTTGGCGCGCGCCATCGTCACCAAGCCGCGCGTGCTGTTGCTCGACGAGCCGCTCGGCGCGCTCGACAAGGCGCTGCGCGTCGACATGCAGATCGAGTTGAAGCGCATCCAGCGCGAGATCGGCATCACCACCATCTTCGTCACGCACGACCAGGAAGAGGCGCTGACGATGAGCGACCGCATCGGCATCCTGCGCGATGGCAGGCTGGTGCAGGAGGGGCCGCCGGAGGAGATCTACGACCGGCCGCAAAGCGAGTTCGCCGCGACCTTCCTCGGCGACGCCAACATCTTTCGCGGCGACGCGACCGGCAATGGGATCAGGCTGCTCGACGGCACGACGATCGCCGCTGCCTCTGGGCCTTCGCTGGCAGCCGGCGCCAGGGCGAGCTGCGCGGTGCGGCCGGAGCGGATCCAGATCTCGACCGGCGCGGCGAAGCCCGATGCGGACAATGCCAATACGCTCAAGGGACAGGTGTCCAAGCGTATCTTCGCCGGCAACAACAGCACCTATTTTGTCGACCGCGACGGCCAGACGCTGAAGGTGATCGTGCAGAACACCGGCGCCGAAAGGTTGGCTGAAGGTCAGCCGGTGGTGCTCAGCTGGTCGCCGGACAGTACTGTGCTGATCGCGGCGGGCTAATCGACGCCGTCGGGGGGTCATCTGAAGCGTGTCGCGCTGACGCCGATTCAAGAAACGCGGCTAACTCTTTGTTTTTCAGGCCCGCCAAGAGCCGTCGGCGAGCGCGGCGTAGAGCACGTTGGCATTGGCTCCGAGCGGCCTGTCCTCTTTGAGCGCCGGGACATGCGTGCGGACAGAAGCGTGGATGACAGCGGTTGCCGGCGCCAGCGTGATCCCTTCACGCAGGTCAACGGCCTGGGCCGCCGCCATCAGTTCCATGGCGATCAGGCGTCGCCACAGTACGATCATGTCGGCGCATTTCGAAACCGCCAGAAGCGTTTGCGTTGCGTGATCCTCCACGCCTTCCGAGACCGGCAGGTAATCGAGCATCACGGGGTTGGCCTTATGGCGGATCGCGGCCAGGATCGCCGTAACGGTCTTCTGCAGAGGCACGAAGCCGGCGGAGGCGCCGCCGAGCGGCGACAGGTATTTGGGCAGGCCGTTGCGGCCCGAGCCGGTGAGCTGGATGAAGCGAGCGGCGCAAGCCCCCGCGCATTGCGCGATTGCCAGGCCAAGCGTCTCGAAGGCGAGCGCGAGTGACGCGGTGTGAAAGTTGCCGGTCGACAGCACCAACGCGTCTTCGACCAGCACCAGCGGATTGTCGGCGGCGGCGTTGAGCTCGATCTCGACCGCCAGCCTGGCATGATCGATCGCCTGGATCAGCGCCCCGTGGATCGAGGGCATGCAGCGGATCGACAGCGGATCCTGCAAGCTCGTCGGCGTCGTTTCATGATCACGCGCGAGCAGGTCGCGCAGCGTCCTTGCCGCCAGCAATTGGCAGGCCGCGGGCCGCGCGACATGCAGGCGCGGATCGAGAATGGTGCGGTTGGCCGCGAGCGCTTCCATGGTCAGCGCGCCGGCCTGCGGCTGCTGTTCCATCGCCGACAGCGCGTCGACAAGTGCCAGTGCGCCGGCGCCGGTGGAGACCGCCGAAGCATTGACCAGCGACAAACCGTCCTTCGGCGCCAGGCTGACAGGAGGGAGGCGCGCCATCATAAGCGCCTTGGCCGAAGGCATGCGCCGGCTTTGGTAGTCGGCGTCGCCTTCGCCGATCAGCGTGTGGGCGATCGCCGTCATCATCACCAGGTCGCCGGCGCCGATCGAGCCGAGCGCCGGCATCACCGGATGCACGCCTGCGTTCAGCATTTCCACCAGCGCGCTGAACACATGCGGCGACAGGCCCGAGCCGCCGGCTGAAAGCATGGCGATGCGGGCAAACATCGCTGCCCGCACGAGCTGGATGGGCAACGCGTCACCCACGGCGGCGCCGCGCCCATCGAGAAGCTGGCGCTGGAAGGCGCTGGCGTCGCCCTCGACTGCGGTGCCGAGATTGGCGCCGAGCCCGGTGTTCAGGCCGTAGATCTGCTGGCCGGCGGCGGCAGCTTCATCAAGGACTTTGCGCGCCTTGGCCAGGTGTTCCATGACGGAGGGCGTGACCTCCACCTTGGCCGCACTGCGCGCGGCAGCGGCGACATCCTCGATGCTGACGCCGGCGCCGGTGAGGACGAGCGGGGTCATGCGAAACGCAGCCTCTGGCCGACGCCTTGCGTGCCGGCCTTGGCCAGCATCGCCTTGCCGAGCGCGATGTCTGAGAGCGACAGGCCGCGATGCCAGAACAGGATGGTCTCGTCGTCGCCCTGGCGGCCAGGCTTCAGGCCGGCGGCGATCTGGCCGAGTTCGGCATGCAACGTCGCCTCGCTCAGCCGCCCGGTCTCGACATGGGCGCGCAGCGAGCCGAACTTGCCGCTCTTGCACTGGCCCCAATCGTCGACGACGATCTTCCCCATGATGTCGGTCAAGGACAGCTCCACCGCGCTCATCGTGCCATAGGGCACCACCAGCGCGCCCGGCTTAATCCATTCGGTCTTGAGCAGCGGCTGCGGTTCGTTGAGCCGCGAGGCCTCGACGACGATGTCGGCTCCGTCGACGCAGCTTTTCCAGTCGGCGACCGCGGTGACTTTCTTGCCGAGGTCGGCCGACAGTTTCGCCGCGAAAGCATCGCGGCTTTCCGGCCGGCGCGAATGGACGCGGATCTCGTCGAAGTCGAAGAGATGGTCGAGCAGGCGGACGTTCCAGTAGGCGGTGCCGCGCGCGCCGATATGGCCGAGCACCTTGGATGTCTTCTTCGCCAGGTGCTTGGCGCCGATGGCGGTGACGGCGCCGGTGCGCATGTCGGTGATGACGGTGGCATCGAGGATGGCGCGCGGCGTGCCGGTGCGTGGATCGAACAAATTGAGGATGCCGAATTCCGAAGGCAGGCCGTGCAGATAGTTGTCGACGTAGTCGCCGACGATCTTGACGCCGGCGGCGTCGAGCGGCGCCACGTAGCCGCGCAAGACATTGAAATGGCCGTGGAATGACGGGTCCGGCGCGAGATGGACGCGCGGTTCGATCACCGTCTGGCCCTTGCCTTGAGCGACAAGGCCGGCCTCGACCGCGCCGATGATCTCGGCATCGGTCATCGCCAGCGCTTCGATATCGAGAGCGTTGAGATAGTCGATATAGATGGGCTTCATCCCATTTCCCCTCTTAGGCCCACTTTCCCATAACAGGCGGCGAGGCACCACAAAAGTTTGTTGGATAACCACTGGACTAGGCTGGTCCAATGCTGTTCAAACCAGGTCCGTCATGAGCAGCATCCCCGACAATCCGATGTTGTCCCAGCCGTCGACAGCCATGCCGGCGCGCCAGGCACGGCGCGTGGCGCTGATCGTCGCCGTCGCCTTCTTCATGCAGCTCTTGGATTCGACGATCATCTCGACGTCGCTGCCGCAAATGGGCCAGTCCTTCGGCGTGCAGGCGGTGGCGATGAGCATCGGCATCACCGTTTACATGCTGGCCATGGCCGTGTTCGTGCCGCTGTCCGGCTGGCTTGCCGACCGTTTCGGCGCGCGCAACGTCTTCCTGGTCGCCATTGCCCTGTTCACCCTGGCCTCGATGGCCTGCGGCCTCTCACATAACCTTTCGCAATTTGTCGCCGCCCGCGTCGTGCAGGGTCTTGGCAGCGCGCTGATGACGCCGGTTGGCCGCATCCTGGTGCTGCGCAATGCGTCGAAGTCGGAGCTGATCGCCGCCACCGCGCTGATCACCTGGCCGGCGCTGTTCGCGCCGGTGGTCGGACCGGTGCTTGGCGGCTTCATCACCACCTATCTCTCCTGGCACTGGAATTTCTTCATCAACATCCCGCTCGGCCTGGCCGGCCTGCTGCTGGTCGCCCGCTTCGTTCCGGGCGACCGCGAAGCCGAGACCAGGCCGCTCGACTGGCCGGGGTTCGTGCTCACCTCGCTCGGGCTCGCCGCGATGCTCTACGGGCTGGAGCGCATCGCGCATCCAGAGGACGGCGTCTTGCCGACCGTGGCGCTGATTGCCGCCGGCGTGCTGATCGGCTGGCTGGCGGTGCGGCACCTCGCGCGCACGCCGCATCCGCTGCTCGACCTCAAGGCGTTCAAGGTCCTGACCTTCGCCATCTCGACGCTGTCGGCCGGAACGATTTTCCGAGTGTCGATCAATGCCACCCCGTTCCTGCTGCCGCTGCTGTTCCAGGTCGGCTTCGGCTTACGGCCGGTCGATGCCGGCTTGCTCGTCCTGGCCTATTTCCTCGGCAATCTCGGCATGAAGGCGGTGACGACGCCGACGCTGAGGCGTTTCGGCTTCCGTCGCGTGCTGGTCGTCAACGGCCTGATCGCCTCGCTCGCGGTGATGGCCTGCGCGGCGATCTCGCCTGAAACGCCGCAGGCGCTGGTGGTGGCGCTGATGCTGGTCGCCGGCCTGTCGCGTTCGATGCAGTTCACCGCGCTCAACACGCTGGCTTTCGCCGATATCTCGGGCGCGCAGCGCAGTTCGGCGGCGACGCTGTCCAGCATGCTGCAGCAGATATCGATGCTGTTCGGCGTGGCGGTCGCGGCGGCGGTCCTCAATCTGTCGCAGATCGCGAGGGGCGGGGCAGCACTCGATCTCGTCGATTTCCGCATCGCCTTCCTGGTGGTCGGCGGAATCGGCCTTGCGGCCGCCTTCCGCTTCCTGGTGCTGCCGCCGGCGGCGGGCGCCGAGGTTTCAGGCCATTCGCCGCGGAATTGACATCCGGATTTTGGGCCGATCGCCGAGATAAACTTCGCTCCGCCTTTGGTCGCGCCCTCATCCGTCTCGGGGCCGCGCGCCGATCCACCGTCTCCCACAGGGGCGCAGGCTCTCATGCCGGTCGATAAACCCTTTCCGCAGTGATCCAGAAGATATCCGCTTCTGCCGCCGCGCCGTGCCTGGCCACCGCCGCGCGGTGCGCCTTGATCAGCTCGGCGTGGCTGGTCCACAGCTTCTCGATCGGGAAATTCGAGCCGAACATCAGATGGTCCGAGCCGAGGATATCGATCGCGTTGTCGACGATGTAGGCGATCAGCGCCGGATCGTTGCGGTGGACGAAGGTGCCCAGGCCGGACAGCTTGGCGTAGACATTGGGCGCGGCGGAGAGCGTGCGCAGGCCGGTCTTCCATGCCTCGGTGGTTTCCGGTTCCATGCCGGTCAGCATGCCGGCATGGGTGAGGATGAAGTTGGTCTGAGGGTTCTCGCCGACCAGCGTCAGGCCGTCCTTCATCTGCGCCGGGAAAAGCTGGAGGTCGAAGGACAGGCCGTAGTCCTTCAGCCGCGCCACATTCTTCCGCACTGTGGGATCGATGACCTGGTCTGCCGAGGCGGCGAAGCGGAAAGCCGGCGTCTCGTGCCAGTGCAACTGCATGCGCACGCCGCGCAGCAGCTTGTATTTCATCAGCCGGTCGATCTGCGGCCGGACATCGTCGACGGTCATGTCGGCAAAGCCGACGATGGCGTGCGGCCAGCCGGTTTCGTCGGCGGTCTTCTGCAGGAAGGCGACTTCCTTCTCGAAATCCTCCTTGGCCCAGTTGGTCTGGACATAGACGGTCTTTTCGACGCCAGACCCCTTCTGGTCTTCGAGGAATTCCTCGATTGGATAGTCGCGGCGGATCGGCTCGTAGGGGCCGAAGATGCGCGGCACCATCGGTCCCACCAGCCAGGGCTGGTCCTTCTGGCGCCAGATGTGGAAATGCGAGTCGATCGCCTTCTGCATCACGATACCCTTTTCCAGATGGCCTCGGCCGACGGAGCGGGCCGGGCGAGCGACAGGATGAAATCCGTGAAGCTCTTCAGCGACGAGCCGTCGACCAGATCGTCGAGCACCGGCAGGATGGCGCGCAGCGCCGCCGTCGCCGGCCGGAAACGCGGATCGCCGGCGAGCGGCGTCGCCAGCGACAATCGGAAGGCGCGGGCGCTCAGGCGACGCATCGCGGTCTCGAGATCGGCGTGGTCGCCGCGCTCCAGCGCATCCGAAAGGATGACCACTGCCGCGCCGCGGGCGAAGGCGGAAAACCGTGGCACCGAAAGGAAGGCGAGCAGCGGCGGCCCCATGCGGGTACCGCCGTCCCAGTCGTCGACCAAAGCCGCTGCCCGGGCGAGCGCCTGGTCGCGATCGCGGATACGCAGCGCCGAGGTGATGCGCGTGAGCCTCGTGCCGAAGGTGAAGACTTCGGCACGGTCGGCGCTCTGCACGGCGGCGTGCGCCAACTTCAGGTAATCGGAGGTGTGGAGCTTCATCGAGCCGGAGACGTCGATGAGCAGGAGCAGCTTGCGCGGCACGGTCTGCCGGCGGCGGAGCTGCGGCGAAGGAATGTCGCCGTCTGCGCTGACGATTTCGCTGAGTGAACGCCTGAGGTCGAGCGTGCCGCGCGAGCGGGTGCGGATGGTGCGGAAGGAGCGGCGGGCGGGCAGGGCGGAGGCGAGCCCGCGGCGGAATGCGCCAAGACCGTCGGCGTCGCGCTGGAAATCGCGGCTGCTCAACTGCTCGCGCGCCGAGAACAGATCGCCGCCCTTCTCATGGCGAGCGGCCTGGCTTTCTTCCTCGCGCGTGCCACGATCGTCCTTGATGCGGGTTTCATCCTCTTCGCCCTCGATCGACGGTTTGACGTCGCCATAGAAGTGGCTGCGGAAATGCGCGTCGAATTCGATGCGACGGTCGGGCGAAGGCGCGAGCGTGGCAAGTGCGGCCTCGCGGATGTCGTTCATCGAGCGCGGCCCAAGCAGTGTCACCGCCTGCATGAAGCTGGTGGCCTGTTCCGGCGCGACGGCGAAGGCGTGGCGGCGCAACAGGCGGGCAAAGCCAAGGAAGGGCGCGGCGGCGCGGGGCAAGCTTTCCTCGCCCCGTTCACGGGGAGAGGATGCCGGCAGGCAGGTGAGGGGCGGCGCCATCGTCTGCCCATGTTGGCGCCGCCCCTCATCCGCCCCTTCGGGGCACCTTCTCCCCGTGAACGGGGAGAAGGGATTGTTGAGGTCGCGGCTCACGCCAGTGACTCCTCGACGATCCTCCCAAGTTCCGGCGCGATCGCGGACAGATCCTCCTCGTCCTTGATCAGCAAGCCGATAGCGCGGCGAAAGGCTTCCGGCCACGGGTTGCCGCCCTTTTCGAGAATGGTGGCGGCATTCGCCCATTCCACCGCCTCGGCAATGCCGGGCGGCTTGGCCAGCGGGCGGGCGCGGATCTGCTGCACGGCATTGGCCACCGCGCGCGCCGTCGCCTCGGCGACATCGCCCGCGCGCAGCATGATGATCTCGGCTTCGCGCGCGGCGTCGGGGTAGCCGATCCAGTGGTAGACGCAGCGCCGGCGCAGCGCCTCGGCCAGCTCGCGGGTGCGGTTGGAGGTCAGGATGACAATCGGCTGCGTTGCGGCGCGGATCGTGCCGCGTTCCGGGATGCTGATCTGGAAATCGGAGAGGAATTCAAGCAGCAGGGCTTCGAATTCGTGGTCGGAGCGATCGATCTCATCGACCAGAAGCACACGCTGTTCCGGCGCGCGCAGGACCTGGAGCAGCGGCCGCGCGATCAGGAAGCGATCATCATAGATGTCGATCTCGTGCTCGCCGGCATGGCGGATGGCGAGCAGCTGGCGCTGGTAGTTCCATTCATAGAGCGCATGCGCGGCGTCGATGCCTTCATAGCATTGCAGGCGCACCAGCTCGCGGCCGAGCAGTTCGGCCACTGCCTTGGCGGCTTCGGTCTTGCCGACGCCCGGCGCGCCTTCGAGCAGCAGCGGTTTTCCCAGCCGGATCGCCAGGAAGATTGCGGTCGCAAGGCTGTCGTCGGCGAGATAGCGCGAGGCGGCAAGGCGTGCCGCCACCGCTTCCGGCGAAGCCGCGATCTGTTCGGCGTCGGCGCGGGTCATTGTCCGCTCAACCCGCGGCTTGCGCCTTTAGCGCGCGCAGGATGCGCTCGGGCGTGATCGGTAAAGTGTCGATGCGCACGCCAACGGCGTCGAAGACGGCATTGGCGACCGCCGGGATCTGCGGGTTGGCGCACATCTCGCCCGGCCCCTTGGCGCCGAACGGACCGTCCGCTGACGGCCGTTCCAGCACGATGATCTCGGTCTCGGCGAGATCGCCGGGACCCGGCATCAGATATTGGTTGAAGTCGGTGCCGCCATGGTCGCGGTTCGGATAGTAGGGCTCGGTCGTCTCGTAGAGCGCGTGGCTGATGCCCATCCAGGAACCACCGACGAGCTGCTGCTCGACCATCTTGGGGTTCAGCGCGCGGCCGATCTCGAAGACGTTCTTGACGTTGAGCACCGTCACCTCGCCGGTTTCGTCGTCGACGTCGACCTCGGCCACCGTACAGGCATGCGCGTAGCAGGTCGACGGCTTCATCGCGCCGGTCTCCTTCTCCGGATAGGAGCGCGGGATCAAAAACATGCCGCGGCCGGAGATCGAGCGGCCGCGCTTGAAATGCGCCGACAGCGCGACGTCGAAGATCGAGATCGATTTCTGCGGCGCGCCCTTCACCAATATGTTGGCCTGGCCGTCGGTCTCGAGGTCCGAGGCGTTGACTTCCAGCTCTTCCGCCGCCACTTCCAGCATCACCTGGCGGGCTTCCCTGGCCGCCTGAATGACGGCGTTGCCGGCGCGGTGCGTGCCGCGCGAGGCAAAGGTGCCCATGCAGTGCGGGCCGGTGTCGGTGTCGGCGGTGTCGATGATGACGCGATCGGTCGGCACGCCGATGGTCTCGGCGCAGATCTGCGCCATGATCTGCTTCATGCCCTGGCCGAGGTCGACGCTGGAGAGCGTGACCATGAAATTGCCGGTCGGGGTCGAATGGACCAGCGCCTGGGTGGGGTCGCCGCCGAGGTTCATGCCGGTCGGATAGTTGATCGCGGCGACGCCGCGTCCGCGCCGTATCGCCATCTCAGCCTCCCTTCCTGTAGGACGACATCGCCATGAATTTCTCCGCCACAGGCCAGTTGGCGGCGCGCGAGGCTTCCTGCATGCACTCGATCAGCGCCGCGCCCTCGGTCGGCTGGCGATGCGCCTTCATGTCGCCGTCGCGGTAGGCGTTGATGAAGCGGAACTCGAGCGGGTCCATGCCGATCAGCCGCGCCAGCTTGTCCATCTGCACCTCCAGCGCGAAGTCGCCGATGGTGACGCCGAAGCCGCGCATGGCGGAGGAGGGGGTGCGGTTGGTGTAGACGCAATAGGTGTCGATCCAGACATTTGGGATCGTGTAGGGCCCTGGATAGTGCGCCGCACCCTTCTGCGCGCCATAGGGCGAATGGCGCGAATAGGCGCCGGCGTCGGTGTAGCCGGTCACCTTGCGGGCGACGATGCGGCCGTCCTTCATGACGCCGTCCTTGATCACCACCTTTTCGGCCGCGCGGGGCGACGAAATCTGCATCTCCTCCTCGCGGCTGTAGATGAAACAGACCGGTCGCCCGGTTAATTTTGCGCCGAGGATGGCAATCGGTTCGACGATGACGTCGACCTTGCCGCCGAAACCGCCGCCGACGGTGCCGCCGACGAAATGCAGTTTCGAGCCCGGCATCTGCAGTATGATCGAGGCGTTGTCGAGGGTGAAGAACATCGCCTGCGTGTTGGTGTAGCAGGTGAAGCGGTCGTTGCCCTCGGGCGCTACGACACAGCCGGTCGTCTCGGTCGGCGCATGCTCGATCGGCGAAGACTGGTAGGTCTGCTCGAGGATGTGGTCGGCCTCGGCAAAGCCCGCCTCGACATCGCCGAAGCGGACCTTGCGGCACTCGCCGCTGTCATACAGGTAGTGGTTCTGGCCGTGGTATTCGTTGACGAGCGGCGCGCCGGGCTTCAGCGCCTCCTCCATGTCGAAGACGGCGGGCAGCACCTCGTAGTCGACCTTGACCTTGGCCGCTGCCTCCTGCGCCGCGCGCTCGGTTTCGGCCAGCACCGCCACCACCGCCTCGCCCTTCCAGCGCACCTTGCCGTCGGCGAGCACGGTTTCGTCCTCCGGCCCGATCTGGATCAGGATCAGGATGGTGTAGACATTGTGCGGCACGTCCTTGGCCGTCAGCACCTTCACCACGCCCGGGTGCTTCTCGGCTTCCGAGGTGTCGATCGCGCGGATGCGGGCGTGATGGTGCGGGCTGCGCACCATCTTCAAATGCAGCATGCCCGGAAAATTGCGGTCGGCGAAATAGGCGGTCTTGCCGGTGACATGGCCGGGCGAATCGAGCCGCAGCCTCGGCTGTCCGATCTCGTGCAGGCCGTCCTTGCGCTGATCGGCGAAATAGCTCTTGCGCAGTTCCATTCTCTTGGTCCCCTCAGGCCGCGTTCTGCGAATTGGCGCGCGCGGCGGTGAGCACGGCCTGGATGATCGGCTCATAGCCGGTGCAGCGGCAGATGTTGCCGGACAGCGCCTCGACCACCTCTTCGCGGCTGGGACTGGGCGTGCGGTCGAGCAACACCTTGGCGGCCATGATCATGCCTGGCGTGCAGAAGCCGCATTGGGTGGCGAAGGCATCGAGGAAGGCGCGCTGCAGCGGATGCAGCACGCCGCCCTCGGCGAGACCTGCCGTGGTCCTGATGACGGCGCCGTTGCAGGTCTCGGCCAGCGTCAGGCAGGAGAGCCTCAGCTCACCGTCGACGATGACCGAGCAGGCGCCGCAGGTGCCCTGGTGGCAGCCGCCTTTCGGCGAGGTGTCGCCGATCTTGTCGCGGAGTGCGTGGAGCAGCGTCGTGCCGCTGTCGATGAACTCGGCTTTTTCCGAGCCGTTGAGCGTGAACTGGACCGGGACCTTCGCCATGTGTTTCCTCCCAGCGCGCCTGCCCGGATATCCGGACAGACGCGCGCCCCCGACGTGTAAGACTTCCTGCCTGTCGCAATCCCAAAATCGCTACGCGCTTTTGGGCGACAGGCATCATGCGAGCAGCAGCCGGCCGAGATGGACCGGCAGCACTTCGGCGCGATACCAGGCGCTGGCGACCGGATCGGTGATCGGCGCTATGCCCTCGTTTGCCACGGCCAGCGCCGGCGCGATCTCCCCGCGCGTCAGCCGGCAGCCGAGCAGCGCCTTCTCGGCCGCCCGGGCGCGCATCGGCCGGTCGGCCATGCAGCCAAGCCCAATGCGCGCGGAAGTGATCGTGCCGTCGTCCGCCCGTTCCAGCAACGCGGCGATGCTGAGCACCGAAATGCCCTTGGGCTTGATCCGCGACACTTTGAGAAAGCGGAAGCTCTCCGGGCGGGGCAAGGCGAAGGTGACGGAGGTGACGATGGAAC
>NZ_RZOF01000202.1:0-11469 GCF_003998955.1 Mesorhizobium sp. M4B.F.Ca.ET.017.02.2.1
GACCCCCGCTCCCGCCGATGCCGGTGAGCTTGCCGATCTGGTGCGCATCGCGCCCGGTCCGCTGCGCGTCGCCGGCGCCGGCCACTCCTTCACGCCGCTGGTCAAGTCCGACGGCACCATCGTCTCGATGGAGAAGATCGAGGGGCTGGTCTCGCATGATGCCGCGACCAGCAGGGCGCGGCTGCGAGCCGGCACGAGGCTCGGCCCGCTGATGCATTTGCTGCAAGGCATCGGCCAGGGCCTGCCCAACATGGGCGACATCGACAAGCAGGCGATCGGCGGCGCGCTGGGCACCGCCACGCATGGCTCCGGCCCGAAGCTCGGCGCCTACCATACGCAGTTGGAGACGCTGCAGTTCGTCGACGGGACAGGGAAACTGCGCGAATACAGCCGGGCAGGGGACCAGGACATGATCCACGCCACCGGCGTCGCGCTCGGCGCCTTCGGCATCCTCACCGAAGTGACGATGAACAACATGCCGACCTACCGCCTGCGCCGCCGCAAATGGGTGCTGCCGATCGCCGAGATGCTGAAAGACTTCGAGACGATGATGGCTGCGCATCGTTCGGCCGAGTTCTACTACATACCGTTCTCCGGCTACGCGCAGTTCATCGCCAGCGATCTCTCCGACGCCGCGACCACCGCGCGACCGACCGAGGAGGACGAGGCGGGGCTGGCGACGCTGCGCAAGCTGCGCATCGCGCTCGCCTGGCTGCCGTCGCTGCGCCGCCGGCTGATCCTGGGCGCGATCGCCAAGCTGCCGGCCGAGGACTATGTGCAGGACTGGCTCAACGTCTATGCCAGCGATCGGCAGACCAAGTTCAACGAGATGGAATATCACCTGCCGTTCGAGGAGGGGCCGAAGGCGCTGGCCGAGATCATCGAGCTCACCGAGAAGCGCTTCCCGGAAGTCTACTTCCCGATGGAGGTGCGTTCGGTTGCGCCGGACGAATTCTGGCTTTCGCCCTTCCACAAAAGGCTCACCTGCTCGATCGCCATCCACCACGATGCGGCCAACGATCCCGAGCCCTTCATGCGGGCGGCCGAGCCGATCTTCCGCAAGTATGGCGGCAGGCCGCATTGGGGCAAGATGCACAGCCTGAAGGCCGCGGATTTCAAGAAACTCTATCCGCGCTGGGATGACGCCATGGCGGTGCGGCGCGATATCGATCCCGAAAACCGCTTCGTGTCGCCCTACATGGCCAGCCTGTTCGGCATCGACACATGAGCGCCTATTTCGCCGATCTCTCCGAGGCGCTGAGGCAAGCCGGCATCTTCCAGCCCGCGCTCGTGCTCGACCGCGACCGGCTCGACCGCAACATCGCGCTGGTGAAGGAAAGACTGGCGCCGGGCCTCGCCGTGCGGCTGGTCGACAAGTCACTCGCCTGCATGCCGCTGCTTCAGCATATTGCCGGCGGGCTCGGCTCCAGCCGTTTCATGACCTTCCATCCGCCGATTACGCAGGCCGTGCTCGACGCCTTTCCCGAGGCGGATCTGCTCTACGGCAAGCCGATGCCGGTCGGCGCGGCGAGTGGCGCGCTCACCAAGGGAGGCGCCGGCTGGTCGCGCGTCTGCTGGCTGATCGACACCGAACAGCGGCTGGCCGAGTATGGCGGGCTGGCGGCCGAACTTGGCACCGACCTGCGCTTTGCCTTCGAGGTCGATGTCGGGCTGCATCGCGGCGGCTTCGCCAGCCCCGAAGACATAAAGGCGCTGACCATCCCGAACGGCCTGCGCTGCGAAGGCATCATGGCCTACGAGGCGCACGCGCCGGAAATCCCCGGCCTGTTCGGCGGCCAGGGCGGCGCGCTGAGGAAAGCCCAGGCGCTGGCCGAGGAATTCGCCGACAGCCTCGGCGAGGATCAGCGGCGCATCCTGAACATAGGCGGCTCGAAGACGGCGTTGCTGCACCATGGCGGGGTCGCCAACGAAGTCTCGATCGGCTCCGCTTTCGTGCTGCCCAGCGATTTCGACGTGCCCGGCCTGGATGGCCTCCAGCCTGCTGCCTTCATCGCGACGCCGATCCTGAAGGTGGTGGAGCCGGTGCTGCCGGGGCCGGCCTCGGTGTCGCGGATGCTCACGGCGCTTGGCCTGTTCCCGCGCAAGGGCTGCTATCTCTACGGCGGCAAGTGGATGGCCGGGCCGGTATTTCCGCAGGGCATGAAGGTGAACGGCCTGATGGGCCTGTCCTCCAACCAGCAGTTCATGGCCCTGCCGACCGGAGCCGACGTAAAGCCCGGCGACTATGCCTTCCTCCGGCCGACGCAGAGCGAGGCCGTGCTGCAGCATTTCGGCTCGATCGCGGTGTTTTCGGGCGGGCGCATTGTCGAGCGTTGGCCGGCCTTGCCGATGGGGTGAGGTGGCCAACGGCCGTTGCCGTGATCCTTCGCGCCCCCCTCTGTCCTGCCAGCCTCAGGCGTTCTGTCTGGTGCTTCGAGCAAGCATTTACTTGACTCCGTCAACTAAATGCCCGATCTTCTCCCTGACAGGAGAAGCGCCATGACCATCCATCATCCACCCGGCAAGGAGCGCATCGACGCCGTGCGCGCCTTCAACCGCTTCTACACACGCCAGATCGGCCTGCTCGACGAAGGCCTGCTGAAGAGCCCGTTCTCGCTGACCGAGGCGCGGGTGCTTTATGAGCTCGCCCATCACGATGGCCTCGTCGCCAGCGACCTTGTTCGCGACCTCGGCCTCGACGCCGGCTACGTCAGCCGTCTCTTGAAGAAATTCGAGGAACGCGGTCTCGTCGAGCGCGCCGCTACCGAAGCCGACGCCCGGCGCTCCTCGATCGCGCTGACCCAGGCGGGCAGGGATGCTTTCGCGCCGCTCAACAAGGACTCGCATGCGCAGGTCCAGGCCTTGCTCGACAAGCTGCCGCCGGCCGAGCAGGACAGGCTGGTCAAGGCGATGGGCACCGTGCAGCGCCTGCTCGGCGATCAGCCGGAACCCAGGGTGCCGTATGTATTGCGGCCCTTGCAGGTCGGCGACATCGGCTGGGTCACGCGGCGCCAGGGCCTCATCTATGCGCAGGACTATGGCTGGGACGAAACCTATGAGGCGCTGGTCGCCGAGATCCTGGCCGAGTTCGTCAGGAAGTTCGATCCGAAATGGGAGCGTGCCTGGATCGCCGAGCGGGAAGGAGAGGTCGTCGGCTCGGTCTTCCTCGTGCGCAAGTCGGACCAGGTGGCGAAGCTTCGCCTGCTCTATGTCGAGCCGTCCGCGCGCGGCCTTGGTATCGGCAGGCGGCTGGTGGATGAATGCATCGGCTTTGCCCGCGTCAAAGGCTACAGGACGCTGACGCTGTGGACCAACGACATCCTCGGCTCGGCCCGCCGCATCTATCAGGCGGCGGGCTTCGAACTGACGGAAGAAGAACGCCACCATTCCTTCGGCAAGGATCTGGTCGGCCAGACCTGGAATTTGTCGCTCTAACCCTTCACCGGTATCCAGATCTCCAGGCCGCCATTGCCGCTGCGCGGATCGAATTCGGGGCCGTAGCGCTCGAACTCCGGCGCGTCGGCGACCTCGTGGCCGGAGGCCGGTAGCCATTTGTTCCAGATCGTGTTGACCGTGCGGCGGATGGTCGAGATGTGCTCGCGATGCGAGAACACCGCATATTTCTGCGCCGGCACGCGCACGCGGAAGAACTCTTTCGGCACTTCCGAGAAATCGCTGACCTCGACGCCGGCGACATAATCGAAATTGCCGGCGTCGTCGCCGTTGACGCAGACGCCGTAGGCGACGTCGCCGGTCTCGCCGGGGATGTTGCCGATATAGGGTCCAAAACGCTGCCACAGCATCGGAATGCCGGCGCTGGTCTCGCAGCTGTAGCGTTCGCCGAGCCCGGCGATGAGGAAGGGGCGGCTGGTCTCGAAGCGCGGCGGTTCGAGATTGCTGAGAAACGACTGGTCCATCAGGATCGGTTCCACGAGGTCTAGGGTGTCGGTCGAGCCTTGCGCGCGAACCAGTTCCGGCGTGGTGCCGAACAGGTCGCGGAAGGCGCGGGTGAAAGCCTCATGCGAGCCGTAGCCGGCATCGAGCGCGACCGAGAGGATGTCGGGCGCGCCGCCGGCAAGCTTGCGCGCCGCCTCGCTCAGCCGGCGCGCGCGCATGTAGCCCATCACCGAGCGCCCCGTGGCGGCGCCGAAGGCGCGCGTCACGTGGAAGCGCGACACGCCGCTGCTTTGCGCGACATCGTCGAGCGAAATCGCGTCCGGCAGGTGGCTTTCGACAAACCACAGCGCTTTCTCGGTCGGATTCATGGTTCCTCGCATTTGGCCGGCCGACGATAATGCCCGCGCGGACTGCCAGTTTGATCCAAATTGCGCAGTGGGCAATAATGCGTCGGTCATGCCTCGTCGATGTGGGAATCGAAGCGGCATGATCCTTGTCCGGGGAAGGGGTGTCCCGATGACCACGGCGGCTGCCGATCAGGTATACCGGTTTGGCGGATTCACGCTCGACCTCGCCATGGGCACGTTGCGCGGCGTCAACGAGCCGCTGTTCCTGCGTCCCAAGGCCTACGCCCTGCTTTCGCATCTTGCCCGCAACATGGGCCGTGTCGTGCCGAAAGCGGAGCTGATGGACGTTGTCTGGCCGGGCGTCTACGTCACCGAGGATTCGCTCACCCAGTCGGTGCGCGAAATCCGCAAGGTGCTTGGCGAGGATATGGTGCGCACCGTCTCCAAGCGCGGCTACATGCTTGCCGCAGAGGCGGAACCCGCGCCAGAGATGAGTTCCCAGCCGATCGTGGCGGTCGTTCGCTTTCGCAACGAGAGCGGCGATCCGGCCGACGAAGCGATGGTCGACGGCTTTGCCGAGGATCTGATCAACGGCGTGGCCCGCTTCGGCACAGTCACCGTGCTGGCGCGCAATTCGAGCTTTTCCTTCTCCTCGTTCGGCCGTGGCGAGTGGCCGCAGATCCGTGCCCGCATCGGCGCCGACTACCTGGTCGAAGGGTCGCTGCGCCGGCAGGGCGAGCATGTCGTGGTGGCCGTCAGCCTGGTCGACATCGCGACCGCCAGCCAGCTCTGGGGCGACCGCTACCAGTCGCAGGGCGCTGGCCTGTTCGCGACCGGAGGCGAGATCGTCGAGCAGATCGTCAGCCGGCTGGTCACGCGGGTCACCAATGCCGGGCTGGAGCAGGCCTCACGCAAGCCGGTGACCAGCCTCGCCGCCTATGAGCTTCTGCTGCGCGGTTTTGCGCTGCTGCGCGATCCGGCCCAGACCGACCAGCGCGGCGCAGAGGCATTGTTCGAGGCGGCCATCGCCAAGGATCCGAATTATGGGCTGGCCTACACCTATCTCGCCCTGGCGCGCTCGCTGGACGGAGAGTTCGGCCGCGCCAGCGACGCGGTGCTGCAGAACGCGCGTGACCTTGCCGACAAGGGCCTGGCCTTGTCGCCGGACCAGCCGACCGGCCATCGCGTGCAATCGCTGATCCGCCTCTACATGCGCGACCACGAGGCGGCCGAGCACCACATGCGCATCGCGCTGCAGCTCAATCCCTGCGATGCCGACAGCATCGAGCAGATGGGCATGCTGCTGACCATGCGCGGCCGGCCGCTGGAGGCGCTGACCTGGTTGGCGCGCGGCATCCGCATCGATCCCTTGCACCCGCACTGGTACCAGTTCGACCGTGCGCTGGCGCTCTATATGATGGGGGAATACCGGCAGGCGGCGGAAGCGCTGGAACTGGCCACGCGTCCGGCACCCTGGATCCGGACGCGACTGGCGGCCTGCTATGCCCAGATGGGCGACATGGAGAAGGCGCGGCGGCAGATCGCCCTCATCGAGGAGGGCGATGCTTTTGCGCCGCTCGACTACGCGCTGCGCGGCGTGCCCTTCGAGAACCGGGCCGATGCCGAGCATCTCGCCGAAGGCGTGCGAATTGCCCTCGGCGAGGTTTAGCCCGAGGCCGATCGTCAATCGACGACGACCACGATGTAGCGACCCTGATAGGCCCGGTAGTAGGTGCCGCCGCAACGCCAGACGTCGAAGCCGTTGACCTTGGTGCGGACGCAGCCGGCCGGCAGCGTCGCGACCCAGGCGGTGGTGTGCCTCAGCACCCGCCAAGCCGTGTTGCGGCGGGCGACGCCGGCGGCGCTGCGCGGCGTCCAGGGATGGCCGACGCGGGCCTCGGCCGCGCCGACCAGCGACAGCGCCGGCACCGTGCCTCCGATGATCTCGACGGCGGCCATGCCGATGGCGAGCAGGGCAGCGGCCGAACGCATTTTCGTTATTGATTTCATACGCATGTTCTCTCTCCTTAAGGTTCGATCGAAGTTCAACGGGGGGACGCGGCAAGGCGGGCGGTACCCGCCAGAGCCGCGAGGTGAGCAACCACGAACAGAAAGTGCGCCGCGGTTGTGACGTAGCCGACGACGAGCACGTCGGCGGCGATGAAGAACTGCCAGAACAACAGGTTTGCCGTTCCGAGCAGCATGTGGACGGCAGCCAGGAAGGCATGCCAGGTCCGCGAATAGGCGATGCGCGAGAGCGTGACCCCGATGATCAGGGCCAGTCCGTGCGCCTCGATGAAGCCGATGCCGGTGCCGGGCGCGTCGGCGAGCAGTATGGCTTCGGCGCCGCGTCCGAAGAACGAGCCGGCAATGTCGGTGGCGAGCCCGCCGGCCGATGCCAGGATCAGGAAGCCGGCGTTGACGCGGATGAGCAGGTTTCCAAAGAACGGTGTCATGGTCGTTTCCCTTCGGTTACGTGTTTGGCTGCCACGGCGGCATTCCGCCGTGGCTTGGCCGGGATGCGTGGCCGCCTCAGGCGGCGATGGCTTGCGGCTCGGCGATCGCCACGGCGGGATCCGCCGCTGTTGTCGTTTCGGCCGGCGCCTTGATGCCGAACCAGGTGACGTAAAGCGTCGGCAGGAACACCAGCGTCAGCACCGTCGCCACCATCAGGCCGCCCATCACCGCGTAGGCCATCGGCCCCCAGAACACGGTCGGCGCGATCGGGATCATGCCGAGGATGGCGGCCGCCGCAGTGAGCAGGATCGGCCGCAGCCGATGCGTGGTGGCGCTGATCACCGCGGCCCACGGTTCCTCGCCGGCGGCGATGTGCTGGTCGATCTGCGCGATCAGGATCACCGAGTTGCGGATCACCATGCCGATCAGCGACATCACGCCGAGTATCGCGACGAAGCCCATCGGCGCGCCCGACAGGAGCAGCGCGCCGGCAACGCCGATGATCGCAAGCGGCGCGGTGAGCAGCACCAGCACCAGGCGCTGGAAGCTCATCAACTGGATCATCAGCACCGTGGCCATGATGAACAGCATCAGCGGGAAGACCACGAAGATGCTGGCCTGCGCCTTGGCGCTGTCCTCGATCACGCCGCCCTGTTCGACGCTGTAGCGGGCCGGCAGCTCCGCTTTGAAGGCGGTGATCGCGTTCTCCAGCTTCCGCGTCACCGCTGTGGCATCGCTGCCCGGCGCGACGTCGGCCTGAACGGTCACGGTCGGCAGGCGACCACGGCGCCAGATCAGCGGCGGCTCGGTCTGGTAGGAGAGCTTGGCGACCTGTTCGAGCGGCACGCGGCGTCCGCCCGAGGCGCTGATCGTCAGGCCGCGCAGCGTGTCGATGCTGGCGCGTTCGGACTCCACAGCGCGGGCAACGATGTCGACGAGGTAGGTGTCGTCGCGCATCTGCGTGATCTTCGAGCCGGACAGCACCGCGTTGATCGTCTCGGAGAGCTGCTGCGAGGAGATGCCGAGTGCACGCGCCCGATCCTGGTCCACTTCGACCTTGATGACCTTGGCCGGCTCGTTCCAGTCGTAGTTGATGTTGCGCACCGCGGCATCGCTGCCCAGCACCTGCGCGAACTGCTGCGCCAGGCTGCGAGTCCTGTCCGGGTCCGGACCGCTGACGCGGAACTTCAGCGGCCAGCCGACCGGCGGTCCGAGCTCCAGCGGCGTGACGCGGGCCATGACATCGTCGAAGCCGGTCGACAGCTTCTTCTCCAGCCGGTCGATGACCGCCTGGCGCACGGCGTGGCCCTTGGTCACCACCACCGCCTGGGCGAAGAAGTCGTTGGCGAGCTGCGCGTCGAGCGGCAGGTAGAAGCGCACCGCGCCCTGACCGACGTAGAAGCTCCAGTGGTCGATGTCCGGGTCGGCCGCGAGCAGCTTTTCGACGCGCTCCACCACCGCGTCGGTCGCCTTGATCGAGGCGGTACGCGGCAGGGTGAGATCGACCATGACCTCGGGCCGGTCGGACTTCGGGAAGAACTCCTGGCCGACGAAGCCCATGGCCACGACCGACAGCGCGAACAGCCCGGCGGTCGCCGACAACACCAGCCACTTCGCCCGCATCGCCATTTCGAGCAGCGCCTGGAAGCCGCGGGCTATGCGCGACGGCTGATGGCTGTCATGGCCCTTGATGCGCTCCGGCAGCAGGAAGACGCCGGTGAGCGGCGTGAACAGCACCGCCACGATCCAGGAGACGACCAGCGCGATGCCGACGACCGCGAACAGCGAGAAGCAGTATTCGCCGGCGCCGCTCTTGGCGAAGCCGACCGGCACGAAGCCGGCGATCGTCACCACCGTGCCGGTGAGCATCGGGAAGGCGGTCGAGGTATAGGCATAGGTGGCGGCCGAGATCTTGTCGTGGCCTTCCTCCATGCGCGAGATCATCATCTCGACCGCGATCATGGCGTCGTCGACCAGAAGGCCGAGCGCGATGATCAACGCGCCGAGCGAGATACGCTGCAGCGAGATGCCGAAATACTCCATGGTGACGAAGGTGATCGCCAGCACCAGCGGGATGGCGACCGCCACCACGATGCCGGGGCGCCAGCCGAGCGCCAGCAGCGAGACGGCAAGCACGATGGCGATCGCTTCGCCGAGGCTCTTGGTGAACTCGCCGACGGACTCTTCCACCACATGCGACTGGTCGGCGACCAGGCCGAGCTCGGCGCCGAGCGGCAGTTCGGCCTCCATCTCGTGCATCTTCTCCTTGACGTTCTCGCCCAGCGCCAGCGCGTCGCCGCCAGCGGTCATCGAGACCGCGATGCCGACGGCCGGCTTGCCGTTGAAGCGGAACATCGGCTGCGGCGGATCGGAATAGGCGCGCTTGACCTCGGCGACGTCGCCCAGGCGGAAATAATGGCCGTTGGCGTAGAAGTTGATCGCCTTCAGGCTCTCCTCGGAGGTGAAGGAACCGGAAACGCGGATGGCGATGCGCTCCGGGCCGGCATCGACCGTGCCGCTCGGCGTCAGCGCGTTCTGCGCCTGCAGCGCCTGCGACAGCGTGCCGACGTCGAGGCCGAGCGCCGCCACCTTCTGCGTCGAGAATTCGAGGTAGATCTTCTCGTCCTGCTGGCCGACCAGATCGACCTTGGCGACATCCTTCACGGTGAGCAGCCCGGCGCGCAGGCTGCTGGCCAGGTCCTTCAGCTCGCGATGGCTTAGACTGTCGGAGGTCAGCGCGTAGATCAGCGAATAGGTGTCGCCGAACTCGTCATTGTAGAACGGGCCCTGGACGCCGGAAGGGAGCGTCGGCTTGATGTCGTCGAGCTTCTTGCGCACCTGGTACCAGAGCGGCTGCACCTGGTCGCCGGCGACCGTGTCCTTGAGGTTGACGAAGACCACGGATTCGCCGGGCTTGGTGTAGCTCTTGACGTAGTCGAGGTCGGGAAGCTCCTCGAGCTTCTTCTCGATACGGTCGGTGATCTGCTCCACCGTGTCGCTGGTCGTGGCGCCCGGCCACATCGTCTTCACCACCATGGTTTTGATGGTGAAGGGCGGATCCTCCTCGCGGCCGAGGCCTTGATAGGCGTAGAGGCCGGCAAGCGCCGCCGCGATCATCAGGTAGATGACGAAGCTCCGGTGGCGCAGCGCCCATTCGGAAAGGTTGAAGCTGGTCATGATGCAATCCCTCTCAGCGCGCGTGAAGGCGCGTTCCGCCGGCGTTTGCCGGCCAGCGAAAAATGATGGTTGGGTTCGGACAGCGCCCGCCGCGTGGCGGGCGCCGTCGCAAGTCAGGCCAGGCTGTGCATGGTGCCCGGCACACGGTAGGGCGCGCGCTCGGCGGTCCTCGGCCTGATGGCGAGGCCGGCGAGGTAGCGCTGGAAAGTCGCCGCCTCCTGGACCGGCGAGGCGAGCGCGACATGGCCGTCCGGTCTCACCAGATAGGCGCCGTCACGCTGCAGGCCGGCTTTGCCGGCCGCTTCCGACCAGGCGAAGGCATGGACCGGGATGCCGGCCGGCGCGAGCATCGCCCGGAATTCGGCGTTGACCTCGCCATAGACATGGATCTGCCAGTCGAGCGAGCGCAGCGGCTCGAAATTGTCGCCCCTCGCGCCGACCACATAGGGCAGGCGGTCGCCGCCGCTGACCTTGCCGGCCGTGCCCGCGCTGATCGGCCCGGCGCGGTACTCGATCGCCGCCTGCGAGATCACGCCGAAGAAGGCGCGCGAGCCGAACGACGTGTGCAGCGCGGCGTTCATGATCTTCGGCATCAGATAGCGCCGGAACAGGCCGACCAGCCGCGAGCGGCTGGTGACGAAGCGGAACACCTTGTCGGTGCTTTCGATCAGCTTGTGGGCGAAGGCGATGCGCTCCGGCTCGTAGCTGTCGAGCAGGCGCGCATCGGCACGGCCCTGGACCACGGCGGCGAGCTTCCATGCGAGGTTTACCGCATCGCCCATGCCGGTGTTCATGCCCTGGCCGCCGGCCGGGCTGTGGATGTGGCCGGCATCGCCGGCGAGGAACACGCGGCCGGCGCGGAAGCGCTCGGCGACGCGGTGGTGGACGCGGTAGGTCGAGAACCAGTTGACCTCATGGACCTTGACGCCCGTGTCGCGTTCGACATCGGCGCGGATCGCCTCGAAGGTGATCGTCTCGTCCGCCTCGTGCGCCTTCGGCACGATGCCGATCAGCCTGACCGAACCCGACTGCCGGACCGGCATGACGATCGCGAAGCCATAAGTGCTGATCGTCGTGTCCATGCCGTTGGGCGTGATTTCGCCGCTGCCTTTCACGTCGGCGACGTAGAAGGACTGCTCGTAAGTGCCGCCGGGGAAGCCGATGTTCAGCCCGTGGCGAACGGCGCTGCGGGCGCCGTCGCAGCCGGCGAGATAGGCCGCGCTGACGGTCTCGGTGCGGCCGTTCCTGCTCAGCGTCGCAATGACCGCTTCGCCCTTGTCTTGGAAGGCGACAAGCTCAGTATCGCGCTCGACCTCGACGCCGGCGCGCTCGAGATGCGTGATCAGCAGGCGTTCGTGGATGTCCTGCGGCAGCGCGAAGGCGAAGGAGTACGGGCTGATGCCGCGGCCGAAATCCGACAGCGGCAGCTTTGCCGCGACGCCAGCCGGCGTATGGAGGGTGAGCCGCTCCAGCCGCACGCCTGCGGCGAGCACGTCGTCGACGATGCCGATCTGGCGGTGGAACTCCAGCGTGCGGGCCTGGACGGCGAGCGCCCGCGAGGTCTCGCCAGGAGCGGCGGCCTTGTCGAAGA
>NZ_RZOF01000203.1:0-11415 GCF_003998955.1 Mesorhizobium sp. M4B.F.Ca.ET.017.02.2.1
CGGCGCGGTAGCCGAGGCCTTTGAGGATCTCTTCCATGTCGTCGGCGGTGGCGCCGAGGATCGACATCATCGGCGGCGTCACCATGAAGGCGTGGCCGTCATAGGCGCCGTCGGGGCGCTGGCCGAGGCCGGGCTTCCAGTTGGTGGCGGGACGGATCAGGTCGGCCAGCCGCTCAAGGATATCGACGCGCACGGCGCGGCGGCCGAGATTGCGATAGCCGGCGAGCTTGTAGAAGCTCTTGTCGAAGGCGGGATCGATGACCACCGAGGTGCGGCCCGACGCCAGCGCATGAACGACGTCGCCAAAGCCGGGCTTGTCCTTGCCGTCGTTCTTCAGCGCCCACAGCAGCGTCACCAGCCCGGCCGGCGCCGGCTTGATCAATGCCGGCACGAAGACGTGATAGGCGCCGAAGCGCACGCCCAGCCGGCGCAGCGCGGCGCGGCCCTCCTGGTCGAGCGACTTCATCTCCTCGGCGATGTCGCGGCGGTTGATGAGGCCGAAATGCTCGACGAGCTGGAAGGCGATGCCGCGGCCGATGCCGGTGAGTTGCTCGGCATTCTTGAGGTCGACCAGGGGCTTCAGCAGCGACTCGATCTGGAAATTGACGAAGCGCTCGGCGCGCGCAGCTACCTTGTCGCGGGCCGGACCGGTGAGCTGCTCGTCGGCCAGCAGCACGAGGCGCGGCTTCAGCGGCTCGTCGCCGGCAACCAGCGTTCCGATCGGCGCGCCGATCCAGCGGAGCGTGCCGTCCGAGCCAAGCGCGAGATCGCCATTGGCGCAGGCGCCAAAGCGTTCGGCGCGTGTCTCGAACTCCGCGGCAAGCGCCTTCTGGGCGGCTGTGCGCACGGCCTTGGCATCCTCGCCACCGGCGCTCTGGTCGGCGGTGAAGCGGAACCCCTGCAACTCGCCGACATGATGGCCTTCGACGAGGACGGTTCCGGTTGGGCTGATTTCGGCTTCAGGCATGGTATTTTCTCTAAGGCGCCGCATGAGGACGGAAGTCCTGCGGTCTACGAAGCGTTTCGTCAACCGCTCATGCAGCGCATCCGACAATCTGTCTTCGATTTCGCGCGTCTTTTCCTGCCAGTGTGCCTGATCGGCCAGCCAGCCAGGGCGGTTGGCGACGAAAGTCCATGTGCGGATCTGGGCAATGCGGTGCGACAGCGTGTCGATGTCGCCGTCGGTCGTGTCGGCGCGGCGCACCTGCTCGGCCATGTAGTTCTCGTCGACATGGCCATGTCGGGCGAGGTCCATGTAGATCGAAGCGATCAAGTCTGCATGCTGGGCCGGCGCGATCTTGCGGTAGTCGGGCAGGGCGCAGGCCTCCCAGAGCAGCGCGACGCGCTTGGCGTCGGTGGCGAGCGCGCGGATAGCCTCGTCGCGCGACAGATGCTCCAGCGCCTGCGCGTCCACCGCCGGCAGGGCGCGCGTCAGGCCTTCGACCGGGGCGTTGGTCTCGATCGAGCGCTTCAGCGCGTCGAGGCTGGCGAAGTCGAAATCGGCAGTGCGCCATTGCATGACCTTCACCGGATCGAAATCATGGCTCTCGATCTTCTTGATCAGCTCCTCGTCCAGCGGATCGACCTGTCCGGTGACGCCGAACGTGCCGTCGCGCAAATGCCGGCCGGCGCGGCCGGCGATCTGGCCGAGCTCGGCGGCGGTCAGGTTGCGGTACTGGTAGCCGTCGAACTTGCGGTTCTGGGCGAAGGCGACATGGTCGAGGTCGAGGTTCAATCCCATGCCGATGGCGTCGGTGGCGACGAGATAGTCGACATCGCCGGCCTGGAACAGCGCGACCTGGGCGTTGCGGGTGCGCGGCGACAGCGCGCCGAGCACGACGGCCGCGCCGCCCTGCTGGCGGCGGATCAGCTCGGCAATGGCATAGACCTCGTCGGCGGAGAAGGCGACGATCGCCGTGCGCCTGGGCAGGCGGGTGAGCTTCTTCGAACCGGCATAGGCAAGGTGCGACAGCCTGGGCCGCGTCACCACCGAGACGCCCTTGAGGAGGCGCTGCAGGATGCCGTGCATGGTGGCCGCGCCGAGCAGCAGCGTCTCCTGGCGGCCACGCAGATGCAGGATGCGGTCGGTGAAGATGTGGCCGCGCTCGAGATCGCCGGCAAGCTGCACCTCGTCGATGGCGACGAAGGCGGCATCGGTCTCGCGCGGCATCGCTTCCACCGTGCAGACCGAATATCTGGCGCCTGGCGGCTGGATCTTCTCCTCGCCGGTGATCAGCGCCACCTTGTGGGCGCCGACCTTCTCGCAGACGCGCGTATAGACCTCGCGTGCCAGAAGCCTGAGCGGCAGGCCGATGACGCCGCTCTCATGCGCCACCATGCGCTCGATGGCGAGGTGGGTCTTGCCGGTGTTGGTGGGCCCAAGCACAGCCGTCACGTCACGGCCGGAAAGGATCAACGGCTGAGGATGTTTCGGCTGGACGTTCATCGGCCCGGAAATAGACTCTCTGCCGCTCGTTGTCGGGAGCACGCCAGCGATGGCGCGTGTGACAGGCGACACATAAGGACTTCATGCGCGAAGCGAAAGCGGAATGTTCCGCGGTCAGTCTCCCTGACTCCATATGAGGGTCCGAAATGCGGTCTCGGTTAATGGTTGGAACGAGTCTGGAACGAATCGGCGACGAATCACTGACTCGCCGAGATTCAGGTTTTGTTCACGGCTACATGTGGGTTTTTCGACGGCGAGTCTCACCACATGCTGAATCTCTTGATTGGCCCGATTCATGCAAGGCGAACGCGAGTCGCGCGGCGCCGTTAACCTTTGCCGATCGGCGACGGACCCTGATCTTCCGGCCTTGCCCAAGATTATGAAATTCTTGACTTTTCCTAACGCGCGTTAACCTTTTGGGGCGGATTTTCGGTCCTCGGCGTTAACGTTCCGGCCAAAGCCGGAACGAATCGGCGACGAATCAGCGATGACGGTGTTTTCCCGGTTTGTTCACCCCAACATGTTGTGTCGTGGCAAAGTTTTCCACCGAGAATCCACAGGGTTGCGAACAGCTTTTGCACAGGCTCCGTGACGGCCGTTAACTTTTGCGTGCCGGATCGGGGCAGGGCGTCGCGCGGGAGACGCCGCGGGGGCGGCAACGGCAACAAAAAACGGGCCGGTCTCCCGGCCCGTTTGTCAGATCGCTGTCTCGGAATTTCGGACCCGAACGCGTCGCGTCTTCAGGCGAATTGGCGGGCCTCAGGCGAAATACTGGCCGCCATTGGCACTGATGGTCGAACCGGTGATGAAGCCGGCTTCGTCGGAGGCGAGGAAGACGACGCAGCGCGCGACCTCTTCCGGCTCACCGAGCCGGCCGACGGGGATCTGCGGGATGATGCGCTCGTTGAGCACCTTCTCGTCGATCGCCTTGACCATCTCGGTGGCGATGTAGCCGGGGCAGATGACGTTGACGGTGATGCCGGCGCGGGCGCCCTCCTGGGCCAGCGCCTTCGAGAAGCCGATATCGCCGGCCTTGGCGGCGGAATAGTTGACCTGGCCGGCCTGGCCCTTCTGGCCGTTGATCGAGGAGATGGTGATGACGCGGCCGAACTTGCGGTCACGCATGCCGCCCCACAGCGGATGCGTCATGTTGAAGACGCCGGACAGATTGGTGTCGATGACCTCTTTCCACTGCTCGCGCGTCAGCTTGTGGAACATGGCGTCGCGGGTGATGCCGGCATTGTTGACGAGCACCGAAACCGGGCCGAGATCGGCCTCGACCTGCTTGATGCCGGCAGCGCAGGCGTCATAGTCGGCAACCGACCATTTGTAGACCGGGATGCCCGTCTCGGCCTTGAACTTCGCGGCCGCCTCGTCATTGCCGGCATAGTTGGCCGCAACCGAATAGCCGGCCTTTTTCAGAGCGATCGATATTGCCGCGCCGATGCCGCGCGATCCGCCCGTGACGATTGCTACCTTGCTCATGTGGTCCTCCCTTTAAATCGTCAGCGAATAGAGAGCAGCGAAGCGAATAGGATCTGTCGTCCCGGCGCGCGACGCTTTTCTTCTTTATTCGCTACTCCCTTTTCGCTATTCGCTGAGCTCAGAGCGCTTCGACGCACATGGCGACGCCCATGCCGCCGCCGATGCACAGCGTGGCAAGACCCTTCTTGGCGCCACGGCGGCGCATCTCGAAGACCAGCGTGTTGAAGACGCGGGCGCCGGAGGCGCCGATCGGGTGACCGATGGCGATGGCGCCGCCATTGACGTTGACGATCGACGGATCCCAGCCCATGCCCTTGTTGACGGCGCAGGCCTGCGCCGCGAAAGCCTCGTTGGCCTCGACAAGGTCGAGGTCCTTGACCGACCAGCCTGCCTTCTCCAGCGCCCGCTTCGAGGCCGGGATCGGGCCGGTTCCCATGATCGCCGGATCGACGCCGGCGGTCGCCCAGGAGGCGATGCGGACCAGCGGGGTGATGCCGCGGCGGGCGGCTTCGGCCTCGCTCATCAGCAGCGCGCCGGCAGCGCCGTCGTTGATGCCGGAGGCATTGGCGGCGGTGACCGTGCCGTCCTTGTCAAAAGCGGGCCTAAGCTTGGTCATGGCGTCGAGCGTCGCGCCGTGGCGGATATATTCGTCCTGGTCAACGATCGTATCGCCCTTCTTGCCCTTGATGGTGAAGGCGACGATCTCGTCCTTGAACTTGCCGGCCTTCTGCGCGGCCTCGGCCTTGTTCTGCGAAGCCAGCGCGAACTCGTCCTGGTCGTCGCGGGTGATCTGGAACTGGCGCGCGACATTCTCAGCGGTGTTGCCCATGTGATAGCCGTTGAAGGCATCCCACAGCCCGTCCTTGATCATGGTGTCGATCATCTTGTAGTCGCCCATCTTGACGCCGGCGCGCAGATGCTGGGCATGCGCCGAGAGCGACATCGATTCCTGACCGCCGGCGACGATCACCTTGGCATCGCCGGTGGCGATCTGCTGCATGCCGAGCGCGATTGCGCGCAAGCCCGAGCCGCAGACCTGATTGAGGCCCCAGGCAGTGGTCTCCTTGGGAAGGCCGGCGTTGATCGAAGCCTGGCGGGCCGGGTTCTGGCCCTGGGCAGCGGTCAGCACCTGGCCGAGGATGACCTCGTCGACTTCGGAAGGCTCGACGTTGGCGCGCGCGAGCAATTCCCTGATCACGACAGCGCCGAGTTCATGTGCCGGGGTGGCGGCGAAGCTGCCGTTGAAGGAGCCGACTGCTGTGCGCGCGGCACTGGCGACAACGATGCCATTGGATGCGGACATTTTCTTCTCCAGACTTCGAGGTGTGGTGTTTTTGGGTGTCGTTGAGGAACTTTCTTGCCCTTTCCCGGTGCCAAGTCAAACCGGAAATGGGCATGCCGGCCATGCGCGGCAAGCAGGCCTGCGCCGGCCAGGGCGGCGGTCCTCGCTTCGCTGCGCAGCATATTCCGGCCGCCGTGCAGCATTAATCGATCTTGCACTGCACAAACCGCTTGGAATTGTGACGCTTTTGCGCATATCCTTGACAGGGCGCAATCGTTACCGGCTGCTTACTCAAATGCGCCGGTGTCCGGGGAGGATACTGATGGCCGCAAAAGACGACCCGATCGTCATCAAGAAATATGCCAACCGCCGACTCTACAACACCGGCACCAGCACCTATGTGACGCTGGAAGACCTCGCCGACATGGTCAAGAAGGGCGAGGAATTCACCGTCCAGGACGCCAAGACCGGCGACGACATAACGCATCCGGTGCTGACCCAGATCATTTTCGAGCTGGAGAACAAGGATGGGCAGAACATGCTGCCGATCCCGTTCCTGCGCCAGCTGATCGCCTTCTACGGCGACCAGATGCAGATGATCGTGCCCAGCTTCCTCGAGCAGTCGATGATCGCCTTCTCCAAGGAGCAGGAGCGTTTTCGCGAACAGATGAAGGGCGCGTTCGGCAAGTCGCCGATGGACATGATGAAGATGTCGACGCCGATGAAGGCGCTGGAGGACCAGACGCGCCGCAACATGGAGATGTTCCAGAACGCCATGCGCATGTTCACGCCGTTTCCGTCGGCGACCTCGAATGGCACTGCGCCCGCCCCGGCCGAGCCGGTGAAAAAGGAAGCGCCGGAAAAATCCGATGACCTCCAGGAACTGAAGGAACAGATCGCGGCCATGCAGCGCAAGCTCGACACGATGTCGTGACGGGCACGTTGCCATACAGGTGAAGCCGGCCTGACCCTGAATCTCAACAAGCCCTGGAGCGACGCGCCCCAGGGCTTGGCTTTGATAAGCACCAGTTCCGCTAAATCCCGACGGGCCCGTCGTAGCGGGCGCGCGGCCGGATCAGGCGGTTGCTCACGACCTGCTCGACGGCATGCGCGGCCGAGCCGACGCTGCGCCCGAGCGCGAACAGGCGGAACGGCGCGTCGGGCGGCAGGCGCAACTGGCGCGTCAGCGCGGCCAACGCGAAGTCGATGTTCGGGCGCGCCCCCGTCGCGCCGAGGACGGTCTCGCCGAGGCATAGCATACAGCCATCGATCTCGACATCGGCCAACAACGCCTCCGCCCTTGGGTCGCCCTCCGGATAGAGTGGATGGCCAAAGCCGGGCAGCGGCCGGTCGTGGCCAAGCCAGCGCTCGACCGCCGCATCGGCTCCCAGCCTTTCGGCGTCCTCGACCAGATTGAGCAAGGCCTCGCCGGCGCCGCCATGGCGCGGTCCGGACAGGGTGGCAAGACCGGCAAGCAGGCAAGCGGCAACTGACGCGCCGGTGGACGCGGCGACCCGCGTGGCGAAGGTCGAGGCGTTCAACTCGTGATCGGCGAGCAGCACCAATGCCCTGCGTATCAGATTGGCGCCGGCAGCGCCGACCGACCAGCTGCGCGCCAATCTCTCATGCACGGCGCCGTTTCCCGCAGCCGCGCCGAGCGCCTCTGCCAGGGCCCGATGGCGTCGGCGGCATCGCGGTAGAGCATGGCTGGCCCGCGTCCCAGCGAAGGCCGGCCTTCGGCAGCCAGTCCAGCCAGCGTCGCGAATGCCGCGCCGCGACCGCTGTCGCGCGCGTCACCGCGGCCGGGCGAGGCAAACGACACCGGGACGTCCGCTGCCCAGAGCAGGCTTGCCGTCTCCTCCAGCGTCGCCGCGCTGGAGAGCGTCACAGCATCCTTTCCGCGATAGAAAAGGCCGCCATGCTGGATGGTCGAGATCGAGGTGGCAAAAGCCGGCTCGCCCCAGTCGATGGCGCTTTCTGCGATCGCTCGCGGGCTTCGGCCGCGCGCGCGGCGCGTGGCGAGGGCGGCGATGTCGTCGGCGCGATACTGGCTGCGGCGCGGATCGGCTGCGTCCGGACGCATGCCGATACGGCCACGGCTGACATAGGCATAGAGCGTCTGCGGCCGCACCTTGAGTCGTTCCAGCGCCTCCTCACGCGTCAGCCATTCGGACATGTTGTTTGTCATGCAGCCGATTGCTTGGACATATTGATTCACTTGATCAAGATTGATGCCTCGAACTTGCACCAGTAATTCAGCTCCGTAAATGGCGAAGGAGACGAACATGGCAAACGGGCTCGATGATGTGGTGGCGGCGGAAACCGTGCTTTCCGATGTCGACGGCCTCGGCGGCCGGCTGACGATCCGTGGCCATTCGCTGCCGGAACTCGCCGGCCGCTGGCGCTATCCGCAAGTGGCGCGCCTGTTGCTCGACGGCTTCTTCGACGACCTTCCCGGCGATGCTGAACTGGCCGAGGCGATCGGCCGGGCGCGGGTCGAGGTGTTCCAGCGGCTGCAGCCGACTCTTTCCACACTGGCCGCGCTCGATGTCTACAGCGGCATGCGCGCCGGCATCGCCTTGCTGCCGGATGGCGGGACGCTGGCGGATGCGCTCCGGCTGATCGCCGCGCCAGCGGTACTGACACCGGCCTTGCTGCGGGCAAAACGCGGCGACAAAGCGGTCGCCCCCGACAAGGGTGCCGATCATGCCGCCGACATGCTGCGGATGCTGAGCGGCAAGGCGGATTCACCCGACCTGGCCAGGGCGCTCGACACCTATCTGGTCACCGTCTGCGACCATGGCCTCAACGCCTCGACTTTTGCCACCCGTGTCGTCGCCTCGACCCAGGCCGGGCTGACCTCGGCGATCCTGGCCGGGCTCGGCGCGCTCAAGGGGCCGCTGCATGGCGGCGCGCCCGGACCGGTCATCGAAATGCTGGACGCGATCGAGGCGAGCGGCGACGCAGCAGGCTGGCTGCGCGACGAGATCGTGCATGGCGAGCGCATCATGGGCTTTGGCCACCGTATCTACCGGGTGCGCGATCCGCGCGCCGACGTGCTGAAGGCGGTGGTGCGGCAGCTGGGCGGCAAGGGTGGAACCGGCCGCCGGCTGGCCTTCGCCGAAGAGGTCGAGCAGGCAGCGCTCGAGGTGCTGCGGGTCGCCAAGCCGCAGCGCTCGATCCAGACCAATGTCGAATTCTACACCGCGCTCCTGCTGGAAGCGGCGGGCTTTCCCGCGGAGGCGTTCTCCAATGTCTTCGCCGCGGGCCGCATCGCCGGCTGGATCGCCCATGCGCGCGAGCAGCAGACGACCGGGCGGCTGATCCGGCCGCAGTCGCGCTATGTCGGGCCGGTGCCGGATCTCGTCGCCTGAAGTCGGTCTCCGCCTTCAGGCGGAGAATCTCGCTCATGAGCGAAATTTCATGTGATCACGCGAGCGTGTTCGTGTTCTTGCCTTGGTCAGGACTTATATGCTGCACTGCAACATAGGTCCGCCGCGGCCGCGCCGACCCGATTTCCGGGCCGGATGAGCTGCTGGCACCCAACGACAGGAACGCCATGACGACGAACGGCAAGGCGGAGGAAAACAAGAAGATCAACGTCGCGCTGCAGGGGGGTGGCTCGCACGGCGCCTTCTCCTGGGGCGTGCTCGACCGCCTGCTGGAGGACGGGCGGCTGGAGATTTCTGCGGTGTCCGGCACCAGCGCCGGCGCCATGAACGCGGTGGCGCTGGCCGACGGCTTCGTCCGTGGCGGCGTCGAAGGCGCGCGCAAGAAGCTCGACGATTTCTGGCGCGCGGTGGCGCGGAAGGGCCGCTTCAGCCCGGTGCAGCGCATGCCGTGGGACGTCGCCTGGGGCAACTGGTCGATCGAGAACACGCCGGGCTATGTCTTCTTCGACACGATGTCGCGGGTGTTCTCCCCTTATGTCGCCAACCCGCTCGGCCTCAATCCGCTGCGCGACGTGGTCAAGCAGGAGATCGACTTCTCCAATGTGCGCGCCTGCAAGTCGGTGGAGCTGTTCATCTCGGCGACCAATGTCGAGACCGGGCAGTTGCGCGTCTTTTCCGATGGCGAGATCGACCTCGACACGGTGATGGCCTCGGCCTGCCTGCCGCAATTGTTCCGCGCCGTCGAGATCAAGGGCGTGCCCTACTGGGATGGCGGCTATGGCGGCAATCCGGCGCTCTATCCGTTCTTCAAGACGACTGCCACCGAGGACGTGCTTCTGGTGCAGATCAATCCGGTGGTGCGCGAGGGCACGCCGAAGAGCGCCAACGAGATCCAGAACCGCATCGACGAGATCACCTTCAACGCCGGGCTGTTGCGCGAATTCCGCTCGATCGCCTTCGTCAAGGAGCTGATCGCCGCCGGCCGGCTGCCGCATGGCGAGTACCGCGACATCCGCATACATCGCATCGATGCCGACGAGGCGTTCAAGGATCTGTCGGCGTCGTCCAAGGTCAATGCAGAATGGGCCTTCCTCGCCTATCTGCGCGATCTTGGCCGAAGTGCCGCCAGCGACTGGCTGGAGGAGAACTACGACGCCGTCGGCAAGCGGCCGACACTCGATCTCTCCGGCGAACTCGACGACGGCTACCGGCCGGTGCGCGGCCCGGCGCCGGGCCGGCGGGTCAAAGAGTTTCTCGCCATACGCAGGAAGCCGGAGCAGGCGCGGCGCGGAGCCTAGCGCAACCGGGGCACCTCAACCCTTCCGCAGCACCAGGTCGATCACCCTGATCAGTGCGGCGGCGGCCTGCCGCTGCTCGTCCGGATTGCTGATGCGCGTTTTCATGCCCTCCAGCCCATCGAGCAGCATGTCGGCGAGCAGCCGCGCCGAAAGTCCCTTGGCGGCGAGGTCGACGCCGTTGTCTTTCGCTTCGCCCTCGATCGCCCTGGCAATGTGCTCGACAAGGCCGCCGCGCCAGCAGCCGACGAGGTCGGCGACGCTCGACTTCATGTCGAGCAGTTCGGCGCCGTGCGGGGAGGCGTGCACGGCGCCTATCATCGAGATCAGCGCGGCGTCGACGGCGCGCATCATGCGTTCGGCGAAGGTGCCGCCGCCTTCGAGCTCGCTCTTTGCCTGTTCGACCGAACGGCCGAGCAGCATCAGGGCGATGGCGCGAAAAATGTCGGTCTTGTTCTTGAACAGCAGATAGAGCGCCGGCCGCGACATGTCGGCGGCGCGCGCGATGTCGTCCATGGTGGTGCGCGAAAAGCCATAGGCGAGGAACACCTTCATCGCGCCCTCCAGAATGCGGGCGCGCTTGGGGTCGACGGCAATGTCCTCGGCTTCGATCATGGCGGCAAGTCTATCCTGTACGAACTCTATTGACAAAATGACGGATTTTGTCAAGTTGTATGAAGGCGAAGTGGCCGAGACCTGCCATTTCGCTCCTGGCTGTGGACGACAACGAAGGGTACCCCATGCGCCTCACCGTCGATGGACAATCGTTCGACATCGATGCCGATCCTGAAATGCCGCTGTTGTGGGCATTGCGCGATCTCGTCGGCAAGACGGGCCCGAAATTCGGCTGCGGCATCGCCGCTTGCGGCGCCTGCACCGTGCATGTCGACGGCCAGCCGGTGCGCTCCTGCTCACTGCCGGTCGGAGAGGTCAGCGGCCCGATCACCACGATCGAAGGCATCAGCGCCGGCGGCAAGCTGCACCCGGTGCAGCAGGCCTGGCTCGAGGAGCAGGTGGCGCAGTGCGGCTACTGCCAGGCCGGCCAGATCATGAGCGCGGTGGCATTGCTCGAGGAGGTGGCGGATCCGAGCGACGACGACATCGACAACGCCATGGGCGGCAACCTCTGCCGCTGCGGCACCTATCCGAAGATCCGCGCGGCGATCAAGAAAGCCGCGGCGCTGAAGACGGCGGGGCTCTGATCATGGCCAGCATCGGAAAGATCGCCCGCCGCACCTTCCTCATCGGCGCCGCCGCCGTCGCCGGCGGTGTCGCCGTCGGCTATTATTACTACCGCAAGCCCTTCGCCAACCCGCTCGAGGCCGATCTCGGCAAGGGCGAGGCGACCTTCAATCCTTATGTGAAGATCGGCGCCGACAACACCATCACCATCGTCGCACCGCGCGCCGAGATGGGGCAAGGCGTGTCGACGACGCTTGCCGCCATGGTCGCCGAGGAGCTCGACGTCGGTCTCGACCAGGTCAAGGTCGAGCACGGCGCGGCCTCCTATGCCTA
>NZ_RZOF01000204.1:0-11359 GCF_003998955.1 Mesorhizobium sp. M4B.F.Ca.ET.017.02.2.1
ACGCAGGCCGTCGCGCAGCAGGTCGCCGCTGGCGATGCCGCCGCGACCGCAGCCAAGCCGCAGGCCGAGGCCGCCGCGCGGCCGATGAACAACGGCGTCTACGTGACCGCCGGCGAAGCACCCCAGCAGCCGATCGCCGCGCCGAAGAAGGGCCTGTTTGCCTCGCTGTTCAGCACCGCGCCGGCGTCGGCGGCGCCCACGCCGCTGGTCAACACGCGCTCGGGCGAACAGCCGGCGGCCGCCAAGGCGACTGCGCCCGCCAAGCCGATCATCACGCTCGCTTCCGCCACCCCGGCCGAAAAGCCGGTGCAACTGGCCTCGCTCGACGACCCGAGCAACCACATCACCGGCGCCGATGCCTTGCCCGGCGTGCGCCAGACGGCGCTGTTCGAGATCAAGCGCAAGTCCGGCATCGACGACGAGAGCGACGTCGACCTCAACGAGGATGAGGGCGGCTCCTACCAGGTGGCGTCGGCCGCCGGCATGGCGCGGCTCGCGCCCAACGGCCTCTTGAAGCAGAACGAAAGCGTCGACGTCGCCTGCCTGAAGCCGTCGCTGGTGCGGGTGCTGAAGACGATCGAGGGCCACTATGGCCGCAAGATGGTCGTCACCTCAGGCTATCGCGACCCGTCCCGCAACCGCCGCGCCAACGGCGCCAAGAATTCGCTGCACATGTATTGCGCCGCCGCCGACATCCAGGTTCCCGGCGTCTCCAAATGGGAGCTGGCAAGCTACGTCCGCTCCATGCCCGGCCGCGGCGGCGTCGGCACCTACTGCCACACCGAATCCATCCATGTTGACGTCGGTCCCGAGCGCGACTGGAACTGGCGCTGCCGCCGGCGCAGCGGCGGCGGCGACGGCTGATCCTTCACCAGCCTTGCCGATTGCCGGCACTGTTTCCGAAACCGCTTGGGCTCGAAACCCATCCCTCGGCGTGCCCAAATCGCGATTTTTGCCACTGTTGAAAAAAGTTGTCGCAGGCGGCGGCAGACGGGTTGCCGGTTGCGAACAACGCAATTATAAGCCGCTTCATCTGAGCGCGCCCATCGTCTAGCGGTCAGGACACCGCCCTTTCACGGCGGTAACAGGGTTCGATTCCCCTTGGGCGTACCAAATTCCCAAGTGCCTTGATTTCATTGAGTGTTCGAAGACGCTTCCGAACAAACGAGAGAGCTGTTCCACCGAGCGCAGCGCTGTGTTGTCCTCGCAGTCCCCTGTGCCCCCCACAGCCGTCATCGCAATCCTGTACGGGAAGTGGCGCTAAGCTCCACCAGACCGCGCTTCGGGCGCGCTGGTTGATCGGCCTTCCGCCTCGGCCAAGCTGATCTCCAGGCGCTCGATCAGCGCCCGATAGCGCGGATGATCGCGCAGCGGATTCATATCCACGTCCTGCGCCATCCAGTGCACTTGCTGCAATCCAAGCTGCGGCACGCTGTGCTCCAACGTGTCGATCGCCTTTTCGACGGCGCCGATCGCCGCCAGGAAACACGCGACATTGTAGTGGCTGTTGTAGTCCTCCGGATCGATGGTGATCGCGCGCTCGGCCCACTCAAGGGCGCGTTCCTCCAGGCCGAGATTGTGGAGGATGTAACAGCCATAGGCATAGGCTGCCCCATCGTCCGGATACAGTTGCATGGCTTTCTCGATGCGGGTCAGCACCCCCCGTGAAAGCCTGTGGGCCTCCTCCTCGTCGCCCAGGGTCTTGCGGCAATCCCACAGCATGCACATCGCACCATAGCTGTTGCGATCGACCTCCGCCGCCTTCTCATAGGCGGCTGCGGCCTCTGCAAACCTGCGCTCCATGCGCAGCACGTCGCCCAGGGTCCTGTGCGCCTCGTAGAGATTGGGATCGAGCGCGATTGCTCGCCGGCAGGCAACGCCTGCCAACTCGATCTGCTCCTTCTGGAAATGTGCCATCGCGTCGGCCACGTGTGCTTCCGCCAGCGTCGAGTCCAATGCCAGCGCGCGCTGCGCCTCGGCGCTTAAGGTGACGAGATTTGCGCTGCGATCTCCGGATCTCAGCAACATGCCTTCAGCCAGCGCCAGCCCGGCCCGCGCCAGCGCGTATTCGGGATCGATCTCGAGCGCTCGCTGGTAGAGGCGTCGGGCGGAAAGGTGATTGCGACGGCCCAGACGCAGGAAATGCTGCCGTCCCATCAGGTAATATTGATAGGCTTCGACGTTCTCGGTCGTGCGCTTGCCGATGGCAGCATGCTCGGCCGGCATCAGCCGGATTTTCAGGGCATCGACGATGGCCCGCGCGATCTCGTCCTGGAGCGCAAATATGTCGTTGAGATCGCGGTCGTAGCGCTCGGCCCACAGATGATGCCCACTCATCCCGTCGATCAACTGCGCGGTGATGCGAACGCGACTACCCGCCTTGCGCACGCTGCCTTCCAGCACATGCGAAACGCGCAATTGCCGCGCCGCTTCGCTCACGTCCATTGCCTTGCCTTTGAGGGCGAAGGTCGTGTTGCGCGCAGTGACCGCCAATGCGCCGACCTTGCTGAGGTCCGTTATGATGTCCTCGGTGATTCCGTCAGAGAAATATTCCTGCTCGGGGTCGCCGCTCATGTTGTTGAAGGGAAGGACGGCGATCGACGGCTTGGCCTGGGCGGCCGGCTCGGTTTTCTCTCGAGCGATCGAGGCAATGGATCGGGGCGGCGCGTCTGCGAAGAGGTCGACGTTATAGACCCTGACCGGCCGCTCGATGTTCTTCAATATCTGCTCGCCCGTATCCTCGAAGGCCAAGTCGAGCCGGTTGCCAACATTGTCGCGGACCGAGCCGGATACTGCTACGCCCCCCGGCCTGGCCATGCTCTCGATACGCGCCGCGATGTTGACGCCGTCGCCGTAAATGTCGTTGTCCTCGACAATGACATCGCCGAGATGGACGCCGATGCGGAACTCGATCCGCCTGTCTTCCGAAACGTCGACATTGCGCTCGCGCATTTTGCGCTGGATCTCGGCGGCACACGCCACGGCGTTCACCACGCTTGGGAATTCGACCAGCATGCCGTCGCCGGTGAGCTTGACGATCCGCCCCCGGTGTTCGGCAATCTTGGCGTCCGCCATCTCGCGTCGGTGGGTCTTCAGCGCCGACAGCGTGCCCGCCTCGTCCAGCCCCATGAGCCTGGAGTAGCCGACCACATCGGCAGCGAGGATCGCGGTAAGCCGGCGCTCCATTAGTGAAGTCCGAGTTGTTCAGAGAAGTCCAAAGTATCAGGTTCGATGGTACGTGCTACATGGAAATTCCGCTGCCGCAGCCCTTGGGCACCAGGAGGGATTGTGGCTCTGCCCTACTCCATTTGAGGTATGCCCTGACGTAAGGACAGCCTTTTGCGCATGTGCTAATAAGCCATGGCAGGAGGGATGCCATGCCGTCCTTGAGGTGGGCTGCTGTTGTCGCGCTTGCCGCGACGCTCAGCAATACGACACCGATAGCCGCCGCCGAAACAGTCGGCAAGGCCGTCGTGATCAAGACTGCCGTCACCGGCGCAACCGGACCGCTGGTGGTCAGCGCGCCCGTTCATCGGGACGAACGTATCAGGACATCCAATACCGGGCTTGGCCAATTCGTGTTCCTGGATGGCACCAAACTGGCTGTAGGGTGGGGCTCTTCCGTCGTCATCGACAAGTACGTCTTCAACGATGATAATTCGGTGAAGAACCTTACTATCCGCGCCGCCAAGGGAACGTTTCGCTGGATAAGCGGAAGCTCGTCCTCGTCCGCCTACCAGATCGTCACGCCCGCGGGCACGATAGGGGTGCGGGGAACAGCATTCGACGTTCACATCGCGCCCAACGGCAAAACCGCCGTCGTGCTCCTGAAGGGGTCGGCTCGGTTCTGCAGCGGTGGCGGATGCAGGGAACTGAAGCAGCGCTGCGATTGTGTGGTCGCGTCGCCATCAGGCGCAATGAGCGACGTTACCAAGGTCAATCGATCTGTGCTCACCGCACTCGGCACCCAGCGGGCGTTGCCGTTTCTGACCGGCACTCAGCAGCTTTCGGGAGGCTTCGGTACCGGCGGAAATTGCGGGCTTAAGGTCGCCATTCAGCAGGAGCATACGCCGCGGCCGCAGCAGCAACGGGCGCCCAGTCCACCCAGTCCGGGCACACCCAATCCGCCGGATCCGCCGGACCCGCCGGCCCCGCCAACGGATGACGGCAACAACGGTCATGGAAATGACCCGGGCAAGCACGACCCCAGCAATCCCGGAAAATCCTACGGTCCTGGCCGAAAATACTGATAGGGCAAGCGCAACAGACAGCCGCTCTTTTTCCTGGCGCGTCCTGCGCTCGGCTTCGCTGGCCGGTCGGGGCTGAGTCCTTCTAGATCGGTGTGGCCGAAAAAGAGCAGCGAGCGCGGCGGCCAACTGCCGTGTCCAAATGCAGGTCAGGAGTTGGAGCCGAATTGTTGCTCCGCATAGCCGGCAGTCGCTTCCACCCCCGCTCCCGCCCGTTTGGCAAGAAAATCATCCGCTCTGCGCGATATCCTGCCATAGAAGTCCTGCAAGCCCGCCGGCAAGCCCGCGGCCTTGGCTTTGGCCGCCGCGATGATCTTTCGGCTGCCTGGCGAGCGCGAACGCAACGCCTCGATGAGCTTGCCGTGCAGAAGCCGCAATTCCGCAAAATCCGGCGACGAGGCAACACTTTCATCGCCGACGACGGCATTGATTCTCGTCCTCGCCCTTTTTCCCTTGAGCTCCAGCGATCCCGCGTCGAGGAAAGCCCAGCCTGGCAGCGATCTTACGGTGTCGTCGGACGCGAGGATGTCGAAGCTCACCGTCTTGCACACCGTCTCGATACGCGCTGCGGTGTTCACTGCGTCGCCCACCGCCGAATAGTTGAATCGCGACTCAGCACCCATGTTTCCCACGCAGGCGACGCCGGTATGGATTCCGATGCCGATGCGAACCGCCTGCTCGGCCCCGAATCCGAATGCGTCGCTTTCGTTGAGGCGGGCAATCGTCTCGCGCATGGCCAATGCCGCGCGAACGGCTTTGGCGGGATGATCGGCGACATCGATTGGGGCATTCCAAAAGGCCATGATCGAATCGCCGATGAACTTGTCGAGTGTGCCTTCGTTGGCGGTGACATGACGGCTGAGCGCGTCGAGAAGCGTGTTCAGAAACCCCACGACGGCGGTGGGCGGCAGTCTTTCGCTGATCTCGGTGAAGTTGCGTACATCGACAAACATCACGGTCAACTCGCGGTCGTCGCCGCCAAGACGAAGCGCGTCGCGGGTGTGCTCGATACGGTAGAGCAGCGATGGCGACAAATATTGACCGAACGCCCGCCGGATAGCGCGCCGCTCCCGGTCAGTCACCAGGAAGCGGAAAGAGGTGGTCGCGAAATGCGTGATCGAGCCCATGACGATTGGCGCAAACGGGTCGAACAGCAGTCCCGCAAGCGAAAAGGCAAGCCATGATGCAACGAGCGCCATGCCGGTGATCGCCAGGCCGCAGGCGAGAGCAATCGCAGGGCTCACGAAAATCGTGAGAAGCACCAGAAGGCTGCCCAGCATCGCGATCGACGCGATTTCCAGCCCGTTTGCCCAGTCGGGCCGCGACAGATAGTGGCCGGACAGCACCTGTTCAACCATCTGCGCGTGGAGCGAGACGCCCGGCACGTTCTCACCGAGCGCCGTGACACGAATATCCTGCAGCCCGGCGGAGGAAGTGCCGACAAACACGATGTTGCCTTCGATCGCGGCCCTTGTTTGGGGCGAGACGCCATTGGGTGCAAGCACGTCCTTCGCCGAAACATACCGTTCCGCCCTGTCGGGGCTGACATAGAGCCAGAGTTCGCCTGCCGAGGTCACCGGGATAACGAAGTCGCCGATCTTGACGGAGGTCATTATGCCCTGCCCCTCGGGCGCGCCGGCAATCAGATAGGTGGAGGCGCCCTGCGCTACCCTCATGGCTTCGAGAGCAAGACCCGGATAAAGCTGCTCGCCATCACTCAGAAAGAGTGGAGCTGTCCTCACCACAGCGGTCGATTTGCCTGGATTGAGGCTGATATGTCCGATGCCGGCGGCATTGGCCTCAAGCTGCGGCCGCAGCGGTGTGGCTGCCTTGATATGGGGAGGAGCATCGACCGGGCTCTCGCCGGTAAAGGCAATGCCAGCCTTCACCTGCGGGTGATAGGTCCCTTCGTTGGAGATGCCGTAACCCAGGACAACCGGCTTGCCGGCGATCGACCGGGCGAAGATCTCGTCGTTGTCGGGCAGGCGATCGAGCAGGGCAGGATCGATGCCTGGCACGTCGCGGACAACAGTGCGAGGCGACAGACGATCGGGCTCGGCGAAAAGGATGTCGAATGCGACGACTGCCGCGCCAAGCTCCGCCAGTTTATCGACCAGGGCGGCCATGCGATCCCTGGGCCACGGCCACTGCCCGAACTGCCGCAACGAAGCCTCGTCTATGTCGACCACGCGGACGGGCATCGCCTCGAAGCTGCGAGGTGCCAGCCGCTGATATTGGTCGAAAGTCGCTTCGCGGGCGAGTCTCAACGGCTGCGGGTCGCTCGCCCGGACAATGGTCAGCGCCGCTACCAGCGACAGGCCCAGGACGACGCCGGCCAACTGAGCGCGTGTCATGACCTCTGCACCAGTTGCTGAGCCGCGTCCTGCATGGTCCCGCCGGGAAGTAGCTTCTCGAACCCCAGGCTAGGCTGCATTGTTCCCGGCGAAAGCGCAATCGCTAACCCTACCGCCCTAAGGAGTAGTGCAGTTCTGGCGCTGGCGACTTGCGTAGCCACGACGAACCCAACCGCCGAAAACGCGAGATCGCGCCTCGGACAGAAACGCGCTGTTAAGGCCGTTCGCGGGTGACAGGAGTCGGCCTCCGCTCGAAAGTGTAAAGTTCGGCCTGCTCTCAGCCGTGGAGGCGGGAATGCATTTGCTTCGGATGGCACTCCTGTGCGCGGCCATTGTCGGCTTGGCAGGGCCGCTGGCCGTTAGCGCTGAGGAGCAGCCTGCTCCGCCGAACGGGCAAGCGGTGCCAGAGCAGCCGTCAGTTCATTGCGAGGGGCAAAATTGCCTGCCCCCGGCCGAGGACCCTGTCCTGGAGTGCAAGGGGCAAGACTGCGCGCCGGCTCCAGCGACGGACCAGACGCCAGCTCCGGAGATTGAACAGGTCAAGTGAGCAAGCATCAGCCGGAACCTGGAACAGGCAGTCGAGCGACGTCGACCGAATGGGCACAAGGTGCCTGCGCTTTCGCGAGGCGCCTGGAGGGCTTCAGGGTTGGGACGGCGACAAGCCGGACCTGAAATTCAGCCGCTAGATGCCGGCAAAGGCGGACGATGCGAGCTTAGGCCCGCAGTCCCCTCGCCTCGCCGCCGCGCTTACCGGGAACCATCATGTCCCTGGCGAGCAGGCCGCTGACGCGGCAGAACGCCATGAACGCGCGGCAGGCATCCTCGGTCTTGACCACGTCCACCGTGGCGCCGAAGCAGGCATTGAAGGCGGCCTCATGGACCTTGCCCTGGCGGCGGGCCGGCCAGGCCTGCAGGAAATCCAGCGCCTGCTCGACGCCGTAGATCTCCTCGACCGGCAGGCCGGGCGCCGGGGTAATGCGCACCGGCACCTCGAATTGCAATCTGTCCATTCCAAGTCTCCCCGACCGGTGCTGTCACGGCACCGGCGTTCGTCCTGAAAAATCGCTTTGGCCGGGCTTTTGACTCAGGAATGTGTCCTGAGTGCGGTAAGCCCGGCCTGCGCTCATTGGTTGGCCGGATCGGTCTCTGCCTCGAAAGCCATGCGGCTGACGAAGAACAGGGCGTAGGCCGAGGGCACGGCGAAAATGGCGCCGAGCACCATCGCCGCTGTTCCCGCCATGCCGAGCGTCTCGGCGACCGCCCAAAAAACGGTTCCGATGCAGATGATCACCTGGACCGAGAGAAACAGCGCGGCCGAGACACCGCGCGTCAGTGTCTTGAATGTCTTGATGCGTTGCATTGAATATGTTTCCGAAAATGGCGCGCCACGCGGCGACGGACGGCCAACGGCCGCCGCGCGGTTCGCGACGCGAAAAGTGGGGAATGGTTGAAGGTGCGGTCTGGGACCGCTCAATTCAAGCGAAAGGCGGCGCGCGCGGCTGGTTGGTGCTCGCCTGCCGGGCGGAGGTGGCGGCTGGAGCGGCCGCCGCCTGGATCGGCGAAACCTGGTCGACGAGGAGTGCAAGGGTCGCCGGCGCAAGCGCGCCATTGGCGCTGCCCAGGAACTTGACCGGCAGCGCCCGGCCGGCGCGGATTTCGAGCGCCTGCGTCTTGCCGGTGATGCGCAGCAGCGCGACCTGGTCGCCCTGCCGCGCCACGCTGATGCCGGCGCCGCCCGAAGCGGCAGCGCTGATCGCCTGTTGCTGGGCGAGACCGAGCAGCGACACCAGCAGCAGGGCCATCAGCCCCGAGCAGGCCGCCCTGATCGCCGACAGCGATGAGTTTGCGCGCGCGTACGCCATCAAGTCTCCAACTCTTCCCTTCGCCTACCCCGTCGAGCTGCAAAAGGAAAGCGCTGCGCCGACCCGGGCGCCGGACCAGGCGGCGGCTTGGACATCCTCCGTAGAGGCCAAATAGAGCGGGCTTAAGTCCGTCAGCGGCAGTTCGTCCTTGAACCTTGCGGCTTCCGGTGCCAAATCTGGGAAGATTTTCGCGACGGCTCGCATCAGGAGCCAACCCACCCGGTAAACGGACGTAAATGGTCACCTATCTCGACGCCGCCACGGCACCGCTCAGAAACACCGGCCAGATCCGCCTCTATGGCGAGGAAGGCTTTGCCGGCATGCGCAAGGCCTGCGAACTGACGGCACGTTGCCTCGACGAGCTGGTGCCGATGGTCGCGCCCGGCGTCACCACCGAGACGATCGACCGCTTCGTCTACGAGTTCGGCATGGACCATGGCGCGCTGCCGGCGACGCTCAACTATCGCGGCTACACAAAATCGTCCTGCACCTCGATCAACCACGTCGTCTGCCACGGCATTCCCGACAACAAGCCGCTGAAGGATGGCGACATCGTCAACATCGACGTCACCTACATCCTCGACGGCTGGCACGGCGATTCCTCGCGCATGTACCCGGTGGGCACCATCAAGCGCGCCGCCGAGCGCCTGCTCGAGGTCACCCACGAGTGCCTGATGCGCGGCATCGCCGCGATCAGGCCCGGCGCCCGCACCGGCGCCATCGGCGCCGCCATCCAGACCTATGCCGAGGCAGAGCGCTGCTCGGTGGTGCGCGATTTCTGCGGCCACGGCGTCGGCCAGCTCTTCCACGACGCGCCCAACATCCTGCACTACGGCACTGCCACCGAGGGCGTCGAGATGCGGCCGGGCATGATCTTCACCGTCGAGCCGATGATCAACCTCGGCCGCCCGCATGTGAAGGTGCTGTCGGACGGCTGGACCGCGGTGACGCGCGACCGCTCGCTGTCGGCGCAGTACGAGCACACGATCGGCGTCACCGACACCGGCTGCGAGATCTTCACGCTCTCGCCGAAAAAACTCGATCGGCCTGGTTTACTCGCCTAGTCTTCCCTCAATGCCTTCGGGGGGCGGGTTCATGGGAAAAACCGGCGACGACGAGCGGGGATTTTTCTCCGAGCGGTGGATCGAACCGCCGGCCGGCAAAGCGGCGGCCGAAAAGAAGGCGACACCAGAACAGCCGCACTATCATGGCCATCGCGACCGTTTGCGCGAGCGTTTCACGGCCGCCGGTCCCGACGCCCTCCCCGACTACGAGCTTCTCGAACTGCTGCTCTTCCGGCTGATCCCGCGCGTCGACACCAAGCCGATCGCCAAGGCCTTGCTGGCCCGCTTCGGCACCTTCGCCGAAGTGCTCGGCGCGCCGGTTGCGCTGCTGCAGGAAGTCAAGGGCATCGGCCCTTCGGTGGCGGTCGACCTGAAGGTGATCGCCGCGGCGGCGCAGCGCATGGCGCGCGGCGAGGTGCGCGGCCGCGAAATCGTCGCGAACTGGACGCAGCTTCTCGACTATTGCCGGTCAGTCATGGCCTTCGAGAACCGCGAGCAGTTCCGCGTGCTCTTCCTCGACAAGAAGAACGGGCTGATTGCCGACGAGGTGCAGCAGGTCGGCACCGTCGACCACACGCCGGTCTATCCGCGCGAGGTGGTCAAGCGCGCGCTGGAACTCTCGGCCAGCGCCATCATCCTGGTTCATAACCACCCCTCCGGAGATCCGACGCCGTCGCGCGCGGACATCGAGATGACCAAGCAGATCATCGACACCGCCAAACCGCTCGGCATCGCCGTCCACGACCACCTCATCATCGGCAGGAACGGCAACGCGAGCATGAAGGGGCTGCTGTTGATTTAAGGCTGGAGGCCGGCATCAGCGCGCGCGTACAAGCCTATTGGCGCCCCCCCGAAACACTGCGCCCGAAATCAGCTGAAGGATTTTGAATTTGTCAAGCATGCTACGAGAGGACCGCTCACCATTGCGAATCACGGTCACTCGACGGCGAGATGCATAAATATTTTAGGTACCACTAGATCTATCTTGCGATAAAATCATGCCATTAATAATTTCATATATTATCACCAATGGGTGCATAGTTAGATGATCGGAAGGAAAATCTTCTCTGTATATAGATTTCATACAAGTCGCGTACACCCCCAGAAGCTCGTATAAATCATCATCTTCAATAGAAGATCTAGGGAGACCTTTGCGAGTCCTGGCGGCACTATAACTATAAAGCTCTATCAGACCATTAATCGCGCTGGAGAGATATCTTCGATCGAGCGCCATTTCATTTCTGGAGGCTAGAGTATCCAGATGGCTCATTAAGGGCCTAAATAGCTCAGTGCCTTGATCGGGGGTATTCATTGCTTCCACCCATCCCACGGCTTTGGTCCCAATCCCAAACCTTGAAGCCAGCCCTCTGGGTAGTCAATACCGCCACAATCATTGTCAAGCGCGCGCTGGAGCTTTCGGCCAGCGCCATCATCCTGGTCCACAACCACCCCTCCGGCGATCCGACGCCGTCGCGCGCGGACATCGAGATGACCAAGCAGATCATCGACACCGCAAAGCCGCTCGGCATCGCCGTCCACGACCACCTCATCATCGGCAGGAAAGGCAATGCGAGTATGAAGGGGTTGCTGCTGATCTGAGCTCGGTGTCGATCTCCGCCCCGCGCCGGCGACATGGCTCGACGAAGGCACAAGTAGCAGGACAGCTCTTCGCCGCAACCTCGTTCCTTTCGCATTTGACGCATAGCGGACTCCTCGTCATGCTGGGGTGATGACAAGGGGCGTGCTGTTGGACCTTGCAGGCGTCATCTATGATGGCGGGACCGCCATACCGGGCGGCGTCGACGCTGTCGCTCGATTGCGCCGGGCTGGCC
>NZ_RZOF01000205.1:0-11305 GCF_003998955.1 Mesorhizobium sp. M4B.F.Ca.ET.017.02.2.1
GGCGATCATCTCGCGGTCGTAGAAGACCCCTGAATTCGAGGCGGTGTTGAGGATGACGCCGCCGCCCTGCGCGATCATCGTCGGCATGACCGTCTTGGCCGCGAGGAACTGCGCCCGCACATTGATGCGCCACGAGGCATCCATGCCGTCGACACCGACTTCGATGAGCGAGCCGCCGACCTGGATGCCGGCATGGCTGTGCAGGATGTCGATCCGGCCATGCCTGCCGAGCGTGCCGGAGATGAGCGCCTCGACCGCGGCATCGTCGCCGACATCGGTCGCGACCGCTTCGGCCCGGCCGCCGGCTTGGCGGATGTCGGAGGCGACGGCCTCGCCGGCGCCCCGATCGCGGTCGGCGATCACCACTGTCGCCCCTTCCCTGCCCATGATCGTGGCGCCGGCGCGCCCGATGCCGGACCCGGCTCCGGTCACGACGGCGATGCGGTCTTTCAGGATCATGATCGGTCTTTCACTGTTTTCTTCGGCGCAGCTGCCACTGGGCAAGCACCACGAGCAGGACCGATGCGACGAGCACGATGGTCGCGACGGCGTTGATTTCCGGCGTCACGCCGCGGCGGATCGAGGCGAAGACATAGATCGGCAGCGTCGTCTGCGCGCCGGCGACGAAGAAGGCGATGATGAAGTCGTCGAACGAGAAGGTGAAGGCGAGCAGGAAGCCGGCGATCACCGCAGGCATGATCTGCGGCAGCACGATCGAGCGGAACGTCGTCAGCGGCGTGGCGTAGAGATCGCTCGACGCCTCGACCAGGTTGCGGTCGAGACTGCCAAGGCGCGTGCCGACGATCATCGCCACAAGCGCCATCGAGAACAGGCCATGCGCGGCGATGATCGAGCCGTAACCGAGCGCCAGGCGCGGCGGCTGGTCGCGCTCGTGCAGCTGTTCGGCGTCGTCAATCCGTTCCTCGCCGAGTTGTGGCCGGCGTTGAAGGAGAACAGCACCACCAGCGCGATTGGCAGGTAGAGGAAGGCAAAGACGGCAACGACGAAGGCGCGCATCAGATCAGGTCCACCCGGCGCGCGCCCGACAGCCGGGCCGAGATGCGGTTGGCGGCAATCAGCACCACCACCGAGACCAGCACCAGCGTGATGGCGATGGCCGAACCGAACGGCCAGTTGCGCGACTGCAGGAACAGGTCGACCAGCGCGTTGCCGATGAAGAACACCTTGCCGCCGCCGAGCAGAGTGGGGATCAGATATTCGCCGAGCAGGAGGATCATCACCAGCGAGAAGCCGGTCATCACGCCCGGCAGCGACAGCCGGAGTGTGACACCGAGGAAGGTCGACAGCGGCGTCGCGCCGAGATCGGCGGAGGCTTCCAGCAGCCTGCGGTCGAGCCGCTCCAGGCTGACATAGATCGGCAGGATCATCAGCGGCAGATAGCCGTAGACGATGCCGAGCAGCACCGCGCCCGGCGTGTTGATCAGCCGGACATCCTCGATGCCGACATAGGCGAGCAGGGCCGGAATGCCGCGTCCGCCCAGCACATACATCCAGGCATAGGTGCGCATCAAAAGGCTGGTCCAGAACGGGATGACGACGAGCGCCAGCAGGATCAGCCGCCAGCGCTCCGGCGCGCGCAGCGCCAGATAGTAGGCCACCGGATAGGCGACGAGCAGGCAGGCGAAGGCGCCGACCGGCGCCAGAACCATCGTGTTCCAGAACGCGGTCGCCCGCGCCGGCAGGTTGGCGTATTGCGCAAGCGTGAAAGCTGCTTGGTAGCCTCCCTCGGGCGCCCGCTCGCCGACGCTGAAGATGGCGATGGCGACGAACGGCAGGACCAGGAATACCACCAGCCACAGCGTCGCCGGCGCCAGCAGCAGCGCGGTCACGAGGTTTTTGCGAAGGAGGGTGCCGCGCATCGAAAAAGCCGCTTCGGTGCCGGCGGACAATTGCCCGCCGGTCGCGTTGCCTGGATCGGGTTTGTGGCCGGTTCCGCTCAAGCCGACTTGAAGCGCGCCATCAGCTCGGCGCGCCCCGGATCGGTGAGCGTCGCGGCGGCGCCGAACTCCAGCGGCTTCAACAGCTCCGCCGCCGGGTAGAGGATGGGATTGTCCATCACCTCCTTCGGCAACAGCGCGTTGACGCGCGCATCGATCGAGGGCGCGCCATTGGCCAAGTGCTCCTTCACCGCAACCTTCGGGTTCATCAGGTAGTTGAGCAGCGCGTAGCCGGCCGGCTTGTTCGGCGCGTCCTTCGGGATGGCGTAGAAGTCGGTCCAGATCTCGCCGCCTTCCTTGCCGAGCACATAGGCAATTTCCGGGATGTCGCGATGGAGCTGCGCCCCGTCATTGGTCCAGCACATCGTCATCCAGGCATCGCCGGCGCGCATCGACGGCTGATAGTCGCTCGACACCGCGAACAGATGCGGCTTGACCTTGAGCAGCAGTTCCTCGGCCTTGGCGAGCTCGTCCGGCTTCAGCGAGTTGAACGAGTAGCCGTAATATTTCAGCGCATTGCCGATCGTGGTGAGCTGATAGTCATGCACCATGGTACGGCCGTCGCCTTCCGCCATGGCGGTATCCCAGAACTCCTTCCAGCTCGTCATCGGCTTGGTCAGCTTCTTGGTGTTGATCGCGATGCCGGTCGTGCCCCAGTTCTTCGGCACGGCGTAGATCGTCCCGTCGATCGTGCCTTCCGAGGTAAAGCGCGGATCCTCCTGCGAACCGTCGAAATTGCCGAGCTTGGGCATGTCGAGCGCTTCGATGATGTCGAGCTTCTTGTAGGTCGAGATCGTGTAGTTGGTCGGCACGAACAGGCTCCAGCCCGAGCCTCCGGCCTGCAGCTTGGCCAGCATCTCCTCGTTCGAGCCGAAGACGTTGACCTCGACGGCAACGCCGGTCTCGGCCTTGAAACTCTCGAACGTCGCCGGGTCGTGATAGTTCGGCCAGGTGGCGATCGACATGCGGTCGCCGAGGTTTTCGGCGGCGTAGGCCGGCGTCGGCATGATGCCGAGCTCGCGCGCCATCACCGCGGTGGCGACGCCAAGGCCGGTGAGGCCGAGGAATTCGCGCCGGCCGATCGAGCCGCGCTTCAGGCGCATCAGTTGGTCGACGAATTTCTCGGGGCTTATCGGCAGTCCGTCACGATAGGATTTCGACATGGTGGTTTTCCCTCTGGTTGGTCCCGTTGTTCTTGGGTTGCGGAAACGCCAGCGGCGCCCCGGCGGCAAAGCCGATGGCGACGGGTTCGCCCGGCTTGAAGAGATTGTCGCGGCCGATCTGGTGATCGGCCTTGGCGAGCAGTGATCCGATGCCCACGACCTCGATCGCATATTCGGCGGTCGAGCCCAGGAAGATGCGGTTGCGCACGATGCCCTTCAGGCTGCCGTCTCCGGCCGCGCCGAGGCTGAGCGTCTCGGGCCGCAGCGACACCGACACCGCCTCGCCCCGGCTGAGCGGCGCCCGCTTGCGCGCCGCGATCACCGTGCCATCGGCGAGTGCGACATCGACGAGATCGCCCGACAGACCCGCCACCGTGCCGCTCAACAGATTGGTCTTGCCGACGAAATCGGCGACGAACAGGTCGGCCGGCTCATCGTAGATCTCGTTCGGCTGTCCGAGCTGGACGATGCGCCCGCCATTCATGACGCAGACGAGGTCGCTCATCGACAGCGCTTCCTCCTGGTCGTGCGTGACCAGAACGAAAGTGATGCCGATCTCGCGCTGCAGGTTCTGCAGCTCGATCTGCATGTCGGTGCGCAGCTTCTTGTCGAGCGCGGCCAGCGGCTCGTCGAGCAACAGCACCGCCGGCTTGTTGACCAATGCACGTGCCAGCGCCACGCGCTGCTGCTGGCCGCCGGAAAGCTCGTGGATCTTGCGGCGGCCATAGCCGGCGAGCCGCACCATGGCGAGCGCCTCGCCCGCCCTCTGGCTGATCTCGCGCGATGACAGCCTGGGCCTCGCCTGGCGCAGTCCGTAGGCGATGTTGTCCTCGACATCGAGATGCGGGAACAGCGCGTATTGCTGGAAGACCATGTTGACCGGGCGCCGGTAGGGCGGCGTGCCGGCCATGTCGCGGCCGCGGATCAGCACCTGGCCTTCGCTCGGCTGCTCGAAGCCGCCGATCATGCGCAGGCAAGTCGTCTTGCCGCATCCGGACGGCCCGAGCAAGGCGACAAAGGCCGATGGCGGGACGGCAAGGTCGATGCCGCCGACCGCCGTGACCGCGCCATAGCGCTTGGTGACCGCGCGAAACTCGATATCGGGCACTGCAGTCAAAGGCGGGCTCCAAGGCGAGTTGATTTCGAAACGCTACCAGAGCCAATGCCGGCTAGTATATACCTCGCAGGTGGTATATTTGATCTATTTTATCGTTTAGAGGGGTATGAATGGCCGTTTCCCGCAGCGATGACTACAACGGGCTCGGCACCGTCATCGCCGCGACGCGCGAGGCCGGCGGCGATCATTTCGGCCGCGCCATGGTCGGCTGGCTGCGCGGCCATGTCGGCTTCGATCACTGTGTCGTCTTCGGCTATCGCGGGGCTGCCCGCCCGCCGCTGCTCTTCGAGACCTTCTCACCGGCCGAGAGCCACGTCTTCGTCGCGCTCTATCAGGAGGGCCCCTATCTGCTCGACCCGTTCCATCACGCGGCGGTCGAGCGCAAGGAAGGCTTCTGGCGCATGCGAGAGCTGGCGCCGGACCGCTTCTATGCCAGCGAATATTACCGCTCGTACTACAGCCAGACCAAGCTCGCCGAGGAGGTCGGCTTCTTCGTTCCATTGCCGGGCAAGGACGCGCTGGTGCTGTCGCTGATGCGGCTGCGCGCCTCGGGTCCGTTCGGCACCGCCGACGCCAGGCTGCTGCGCGACATGGCGCCGGCGGTGATCAGCCTGGTCAGGCTGCGCTGGCCAGGCCTGCCGGCCGACGAGCCGGCGACGACACCGCGCGGCGAGGCGGCGGCTGTTCCCAGCGAGTTCGACCGCGCGCATATCTGGAAGAGCCTGTCGCTCACCTCACGCGAAAAGCAGGTGGTCGACCTCGTGCTTCAGGGCCACTCGACGGAATCGATCGCGCGGGCGCTCAGGATCGTGCCGGGAACCGTCAAGGTCCACCGCCGCAACATCTACCGCAAGCTCAAGATCAAGTCGCAGGCCGGCCTCTTCGCGCGCTTCGTCGAGATCATTGACGCGCAGATCGGCTGAGCACGGAGGTCACCGGCTCTACGGCCGCGAACACCGCGCTCGCCTCGCTGACGATCGAGACATGATCCCTGGCCGCCTTGCCCGCCGCCGCCCCGTCGCCGCGCATGATCGCGGTGACGATCAGATCGTGTTCCTGCCAGGATTTGGCCAACCGGCCGGGCAGCATGAACTGCGCGCGGCGGAACGGCGCCAGCCGGCTGCGGGTCGTCACCGTCAGATCCTGGATATGCGCGTTGTGGGCGCCGCGATAAAGCCGGCTGTGGAACTCGGTGTTGAAGTATTCGTAATCCTCTTCCGCGCCGAGCTGCACCAGGCGCGCCGACGCCTGGTGCTCCATCTCGAGCGCCCGGCGCTCGCCGCCAGTCATGCGCTCGGCCGAGAAGCGCGCGCAGATCGCCTCCAGTTCGGCCATGCTCTCGAACATCGAGGCGAGATGTTCCTGCGTCACCACAGCGACGATGGCGCCGCGGTTGGGCCGCCTCTCGACAAGCCCCATGGCGCTCAGATGGCCGAGCGCCTCGCGGACGGGCGTGCGGGAGACCTCGAATCGGGCGGCGAGCGAGACCTCGTCGAGCCTCTCGCCGGGGCGCAGATAGCCGGTGACGATGCGGTCGGCGATCGCCCTCACCATCTGATCCACGGTCGTGCCCGACCTGACCAAGCTGCGCTTTCCCGGCACGTCTCCTCCGTCCAGTCTATGCAGGCAACCCGCAGGTTGGACGGCCGGCGGGTGAATTTCGACTCAAGGCTTCACCTTGTATGCCTAGATTTTGAACTTGATGTCAAATTGATCATTTATCGGGCAAAAAGTGCATGCACTTGCCGCGCCTTTATGCAGTGCGTCTAAAGCCGTGCATTGATTTTATTGCAAAAAACCAAGCTTTGAAACTGGCACGGTGATTGCATGCACTTTTCCAGAAGACATCAACCGACCCGGAGATGGGGTCCAAAAAGGGGAGCATTCGATATGACCGAGAGATTCATGCTTAGCCGCCGCGATCTGCTCAGGACCTCTGCCGCCGGAGCGGCGCTCGGTCTGGCCTCGGCGGCCTTTCCAATCCGCAGGGCGTTCGCCGCCTCGGCGACTGTCGGTTTCATCTATGTCGGCCCCAAGGACGACTACGGCTACAACCAGGCGCATGCCGAAGGCGCCGCCACGCTGAAGAGCATCGAGGGCATTTCCGTTGTCGAGGAGGAGAACGTTCCCGAGACGGTCGACGTCCAGAAGACCATGGAATCGATGATCAACCTCGACGGCGCCTCGCTGATCTTCCCGACCTCCTTCGGCTATTTCGATCCGCATATGCTCGCCATGTGCGCGAAGTTCCCCGACGTGCAGTTCCGCCATTGCGGCGGCATGTGGAACAAGGACAAGCACCCGATGAACGCCGGTTCCTATTTCGGCTATATCGGTATGGGCCAGTACCTCAACGGCGTCGTCGCCGGTCACACCTCCAAGTCGAAGAAGCTCGGCTTCGTCGCCGCCAAGCCGATCCCGCAGGTCCTCCTCAACATCAATTCCTTCCTGCTCGGCGCCCGCTCGGTCGATCCGACGATCACCTGCCAGGTGATCTTCACCGGCGAATGGTCGCTGGCGGTCAAGGAGGCCGAGGCCACCAACGCGCTGGTCGACCAGGGCGCCGACGTCATCACCTGCCATGTCGACAGTCCCAAGGTGGTGGTCGAGACGGCCGCCGGCCGCGGCGCCTTCGTCTGCGGCTATCACGCCAACCAGAGCCCGCTTGCGCCGGAGAAATACCTGACCGGAGCGGAGTGGAACTGGGCCAAGGTCTACAAGATGTTCGTCGACGACCTCATCGCCGGCACCCCGCTGCCCAATTTCACCCGCGGCGGCCTGGCCGACGGCTTCGTCAAGATGAGCCCGCTCGGCCCAGCCGTCAGCGAAGCGGCCCGCAAGCAGTTCGACGGCACGCTGGCCGAAATGATGAAGGGCGGCTTCTCCGTCATCAAGGGTCCGCTGAAGAGCAACAAGGGCGTCGTCGTCGCCACCGAAGGCCAGGCTTTCGTCGAGACCGCCATCGAGCTCGAAAGCATGGACTATCTCGTCGAGGGCGTCGTCGGCTCGACCGCCTGAGCCGGCGGCGTGTCGCCCAAAAGTGCGCAGCGGTTTTGGGCGACACGCATGGAACAACGACGAGTGGAGACGGGACGATGACGGACACCGTGAGCAGCGCCGGCGTGCCGGCCCTTCTCGGCGCCAGGGGATATCGGGCGGCGCTCGAATGGATTGCCAGGCGGGCGGAGGCCTTCGTCATCCCGCTGGCGGCGCTGGTCGTCGGCATGGTGCTGTTCAGCCTGTTTGTCGCGCTGGTCGGCAAGTCGCCGCTCCAGCTCTACGAGACGATGTGGCGAGGCGGCTTCGGCTCCTGGTTCTCGATCCAGAACTCGCTGTCGCGCGGCGCGCCGCTCTTGCTCGCGGCGCTCTGCGTGGCGCTGCCGGCGCGCCTCGGGCTGGTCGTCATCGGCGGCGAGGGCGCGATCGTGCTCGGCGGCGTCGCGGCCGCCGCCATCGGCGTGGCGCTGAACGGCGCGCCGTCTTTTCTCGTCATCCTCCTCATGGGCGTGGGGGGTGTGGTCGCCGGCGGCATCTGGATTGGTGCCGTCGGCGCGCTTCGCCATTACCGCGCCGTCAACGAGACCATCTCCAGCCTGCTGATGGCCTATATTGCCATCGCCCTGATGAACCACCTGGTGGAAGGACCGCTGCGCGATCCGGCCTCGCTCAACAAGCCGTCGACCCAGCCGCTCGCCGACATCTACCGCATCGGCAACATTCCGGGCATGGAGGTGCATTGGGGGCTCGGCGTCGGCATCCTCGCCTGCGTGCTCTCCTGGCTGCTGATCGAGAAGACCCGCTGGGGCTTTGCCGCCCGCATCGCCGGCGGCAATGTCAGGGCAGCGCAGGTGCAGGGGCTTGCGGTCGGGCCGCTGATCGTCGGCTTCACCGCGCTTGCCGGCGGCTTCGCCGGCCTTGCCGGCATGCTGGAGGTCGCAGCCGTGCAAGGCAGCGCGAATGGCTCGCTTGCCGCCGGCTACGGCTACACCGGCATCCTCGTCGCCTTCCTTGCCCGCCACAATCCGCTCGCCATCATCCCGGTCGCCATCCTGCTTGGCGGCATCGACGCCTCCGGCGGCCTGATCCAGCGCCGCATGGACCTGCCCGACGCGACCGTGCTGGTGCTGCAGGGCATGCTCTTCATCGTCATCCTGTTCAGCGAGACCTTCTACGGCCGCTTCAAGCTCTTCAACCCCGACCTGTGGCAGAGGAGCACCTGATGGAGACGACCGACATCGGGCTGTGGGGCGTGCCGCTCGCCATGCTGGGCGGCGCCATCCGCGTGTCCACGCCCTTCATCTTCGTCTCACTGGGCGAAGCCATCACCGAGCGTTCCGGCCGCATCAATCTCGGCCTCGAAGGCACGCTGGTGTTCGGCGCCATGAGCGCCTACGCAGTGGCGGTAATGACTGGCTCGCCCTGGCTCGGCCTTTTGGCCGCCGCCTTCGCCGGCCTCTGCTTCGGCCTCTTCCACGGCTGGATCTGCAAATTCCCTAAGGTCAACGACATCGCCATCGGCATCGCCCTGATGCTGTTCGGCTCCGGGCTAGCCTTCTTCTTCGGCAAGCCTTTCATCCAGCCCTCGGCGCCCGACCTGCCGGCGATCCCGTTCGGCGCCTGGTCGAGCATTCCGCAGGTGCAGGCGGCGCTCAACGTCAACATGCTGTTCCTGATCGGCGCGGCGCTTGCCGTCTTCCTCTGGTGGGCCTTCCGCAACACCCGTGTAGGCCTGATCGTGCGTGTCGTCGGCGACAGCGCCGATGCCGCGCGCGCCATGGGCCTCAACCCGAACACGGTGCGCCTGCTGGCCACCGGCGCCGGCGGCGCGCTGGCCGGCATCGGCGGCGCCTATCTGTCGCTCTACTATCCCGGCAGCTGGACCGAGCGCATCTCGTCGGGCCAGGGGCTGATGGCGGTGGCGCTGGTCATCTTCGCGCGCTGGAACCCGCTCGGCTGCTTTGCCGCCGCGCTGCTGTTCGGCGGCGCCGGCGCCCTCGGGCCGGCGCTGCAGTCGGTGGGCGTCACGCAAGGCTACTACCTGTTCTACGCCGCGCCCTACATCCTCACCCTTGTCATCATGATCGCCACCTCGTCGCCGAGCCGCACACTCGCCGGCGCGCCCGGCGAACTGTCGATCACCAAGTGACCGCATCCCAGGAACCGCTCGCGAGACCGGAGTTTTTGCCATGAACGCCAGAGCCGAGATCACCCAGCGCTACATCGACGCCGATCCCTATCCCTGGCCCTACAATGGCGACCTGAGGCCGGACAACACGGCGTTGATCATCATCGACATGCAGACCGATTTCTGCGGGCCGGGCGGCTATGTCGACCACATGGGCTATGACCTGTCGCTGGTCAGGGCGCCGATCGAGCCGATCAAGGCGGTGCTCTCGGCGATGCGGGCCAAGGGCTACACCATCATCCACACGCGCGAGGGCCATCGTCCGGACCTCGCCGACCTGCCCGCCAACAAGCGCTGGCGCTCGCGCCGCATCAATGCCGGCATCGGCGACCCCGGTCCTTGCGGGCGCATCCTGGTGCGCGGCGAGCCGGGCTGGGACATCATCCCCGACCTCTATCCGGCCGAGGGCGAGCCGATCATCGACAAGCCGGGCAAGGGCTCGTTCTGCGCAACCGATCTCGAGCTGATCCTCAACCAGCGCGGCATCGCCAACATCGTGCTTACCGGCATCACCACCGACGTCTGCGTTCACACCACCATGCGCGAGGCCAACGATCGCGGCTTCGAATGCGTGATGCTGGAGGATTGCTGCGGAGCCACCGACCACGGCAACCATCTGGCGGCGATCAAGATGATCAAGATGCAGGGCGGCGTGTTCGGCGCGGTGTCGAATTCCGCCGCGCTCGTCGCCCAGCTGCCGTGAGGAACCGGCGATGAGCGGAACTCACAGAAAGGCGATCGGCGTCGAGACCATCGGCATGACCATGCGTTTCGGCGCCTTCACTGCACTCGACGACGTCTCGATCAAGGTGCCGGCAGGTTCCTTCCATGCTCTGCTCGGCGAGAACGGCGCCGGCAAGTCGACGCTGGTCAAATGCATGATGGGTTTCTACCGCCCGACGTCGGGCGACATGCTGGTCGACGGCCGGGAGGTCGCGATCGCCAGCCCCAGGGATGCTTCGGCGCTGGGCCTCGGCATGGTCTACCAGCATTTCACGCTGGTGCCTTCGCTGACCGGCGCCGAGAACCTGGTCATCTCGCGAGAAAAGGTGCCCGGCGTCATTGACTGGCGCAAGGAGCGCGGCGCGCTCGCCGCCTTCATGGAGCGCATGCCGTTCAAACTGCCGCTCGACGTCAAGGTGGCCGAGCTTGCCGCCGGCGAGAAACAGAAGCTGGAGATCATCAAGCAGCTTTACCTCGGCCGCAATTTCCTGGTGCTGGACGAGCCGACATCCGTGCTCACCCCGGGCGAGGCGCAGGAAGTGCTTGGCCTGGTGCGCGGCATGACGAAGGCCGGCGATCTCACCGTGCTGATGATCTCCCACAAATTCCACGAGGTCACTGCATTCGCCGACGACATCACAGTGCTGCGCAAGGGCAGGCTCACCGGGACCGGCAAAGTGTCAGACCTTTCCCACAGGGAGATGGCGGCGATGATGATCGGCGACCAGCCGATCGCTGCACTCGACAGCCGTCTCGAGCCCAGGGCGGACGCCGAGATTGTGCTCAAGGTGAAAGCGCTGAAAGCACCGGACCGCACCGGTCTCAAATCGATCGACATCGCCGACCTCGGCGTGCGCTCCGGCGAGATCGTCGGCATCGCCGGCATCTCCGGCAACGGCCAGAAGGAGTTCCTGGAGGTGCTGGCGGGCCAGCGTGCCCGCGACCAGGGCGAAGTCATGGTTCGAGGAACGGCCTATGCGGCGACGCGCGCCGAGGCGCGCGCGCTCAATGTGCGCCTGATCCCGGAGGAACCGCTGAAGAATGCCTGCGCGCCAAGGATGACGGTCGCCGAGAACATCGCCTTCCGCACCTTCGACGTCGACGGCAGCGGCAGGCCGGTGAGCTGGATCAGCGCTGGCGCCATCAAATCCTTCAGCGC
>NZ_RZOF01000206.1:0-11295 GCF_003998955.1 Mesorhizobium sp. M4B.F.Ca.ET.017.02.2.1
CGACACGCCGCCGGCCGCCACAGCTGAGGCGCAAACCGCCGCCGTCGACATCAGAAACGACCGACGCGATACATCCTTCCTACTTCCAATAGGCATTGCAGATCCTCCCAAACGCCCGCCAGAAAAATCATGCACCGTTGCGGGCCGACGACGATGCTAGCTTCGCGGACAGGGCCGTTGCGGACCCTGCATTGATTCAACCAATCACGCCATATCTTGCCCGGGCCGCGCGGAAATCAGTCCACGCCGGTGCAATCCCGAAACAACACGAACAGACATGTGACTGGGCCTCCCAACTCCCCCGATTTCAGCCGAGGTCGCTTGCCTCTGCATGAACATCGTTATTCTCACAAAGTCAAATGTTCATATCAGCGGGGCGTTGTCAATACGCTCTCGACGGACTTCCGCGCATCTTGGCGAGGCTAGCGCCGGCTAGGGATTGCATGCGGGAGTGGCGCAATTCGACGTGCTGTCATCCGCCTTCGCCCTCACCGATGGCCGCGCCAATGCAACGCCTCCCGATCCGTCCAGACCGGGCCGGTGAGCAGGGCCTTGCCGGTCACGTCCAGACCGGGGGCGATGGCCGCCCCGCAGGCGCGTTGGTGTGACTATTCGAACGAGTAGGTGAACCCGTCCGCGGAAGCGCCGACGGTCACTTTCGTCATCTTGGCGCCTTCCAGCGAACGGTTCAGGACGCCACGGCTCAGTTCCGGCAGCAGCGTGTTGGTCAGGATGGCGTCGATCATCCGTCCGCCGGATTCGATCTCGGTGCAGCGCGCCTTGACCAGATCCATGACGCCCTCGCCGATCACCAGCTCGGCATCGTTGGTCGCCCGCAGCCGGCGCGCGATCTTGCCGAACTGGTGCCGGGCGATCGCCTCGATCATCGAGTCCGAGAGCGGGTAGTAGGGGATGGTGACGACACGGCCGAGGAAGGCCGCCGGAAAGACTTTGAGCAGCGGGCCGCGCAACGCGGTATCGAGATCATCGATCCCGGTCCGCACGGTGCCGTTCTTCGTACGGTCCATGATGACCTCGGAGCCGACATTCGAGGTGAGCAGGATCAGCGAGTTCTTGAAATCAATCCGCCGGCCCTCGCTGTCGTCCATCATCCCCTTGTCGAAGACCTGGAAGAAGATCTCGTGCACGTCCGGATGCGCCTTCTCGACTTCGTCGAGCAGGATCACCGAATAGGGTTTCCGGCGCACCGCCTCGGTCAGGATGCCGCCCTTGCCGTAACCGACATAGCCGGGAGGAGCGCCCTTCAGGGTGGAGACCGTATGCGCTTCCTGGAATTCGGACATGTTGATGGAAATGAGGTTCTGTTCGCCGCCATAGAGCGTCTCGGCGAGCGCCAGCGCGGTTTCGGTCTTCCCGACGCCCGAGGGACCGCAAAGCAGGAACACGCCCACCGGCTTTTCCGGCGCGCCGAGCCCGGCGCGGCTGGTCTGCACGCGTCTGGCGATCATCTCCATCGCGTGATCCTGGCCGACCACGCGTTCGGCAAGCGTGGCGGCGAGCTTGAGCGCCTTCTCGGTCTGGCTGGACAGCATCCGTCCCGTCGGGATGCCGGTCCAGTCCTGCACCACGGCGGCGACCGCGTTGCGGTCGACGGATGGCAGGATCAGCGGCGTCTCGCCCTGCGCCGCGGCAAGTTCCGCCATCAATTCGCGCAGTCGTGCCAGGTCGGCGGCGGAATCCGGTGGCGAGGCGACGACCTCGGCAACGGGCGCCTCGACCTTGGCTGCCTTCGTTTTCTCGGCCTTCGTCTTCGAGGTCTTGGCTTCCGCGGCTTTCGCCTCCGACGCCTTGGCCTCGAGCACCTTCTTCTCGGGCGCCTCTGCTCCCGTCGCGGCAGCCGTTTCGTCGCCGGCAGCACCCTCGGCGTCGACCGGATCGAGCGGCACGCCCTCGCCGCGCAGCCGTGCGCGCAGCTCTAGGATCTCGGCCACCAGCGCCTTTTCCCGGTCCCAGCGTGCCTGGGCGGCGGACAAAGCGGCTTCGGTTTCGGCCAGGCCGGCCTCGACCTTGGCCTGCCGGTCGGCCACCTCGATGCCGATTGCCGCCTCGCGGCCGATGATGCCGCGCTCGACTTCGAGCGCCTGGCGGCGACGCAATATGTCCTCGACCTCGGCCGGCGTGGCATGCTGCGAAACGGCGACGCGGGCGCAGGCGGTGTCGAGCAGGCTGACCGCCTTGTCCGGCAGTTGCCGCGCCGGAATGTAGCGATGCGACAAGGCAACCGCCGCCTCGATCGCCTCGTCCAGGATCTGCACCTTGTGGTGCTGTTCCAGGACGCCGGCGACGCCGCGCAGCATCAGCACGGCCACGACTTCCGACGGCTCATCGATCTTGACCACCTGGAAGCGACGGGTCAGCGCCGGATCTTTCTCGATATGCTGCTTGTATTCGGCCCAGGTCGTGGCCGCGATGGTGCGAAGCTCGCCGCGTGCCAGGGCAGGCTTCAAGAGGTTTGCGGCATCGCCGGTTCCGGCGGCACCGCCGGCGCCGATCAGCGTGTGCGCCTCGTCGATGAACAGGATGATCGGCGTCTCGGAGGCCTGGACCTCGTCGATCACCGCCTTCAGCCGCTTCTCGAACTCGCCCTTGACGCTGGCACCGGCCTGCATCAGCCCGACGTCGAGCATGCGCACGCTGACATTCTGCAGCGTTGGCGGCACGTCGCCTTGTGCAATGCGGAGCGCAAAACCCTCGACCACCGCGGTCTTGCCGACCCCGGCCTCGCCGGTCAGGATCGGGTTGTTCTGCCGGCGCCGCATCAGGATGTCGACGATCTGCCGGATCTCGGGATCGCGGCCGACGACCGGATCGATCTTGCCGTCGTGGGCGCGCTGCGTCAGGTCGGTGGCATATTTCGCCAGCGCCGAATCCCCGCCGGGGCCGCGTTTTACCGGCGTCTCCGTGGCTGGGGTGGCCGGGGCAGCGCCGGCCTCCAGCGAACCTTCCATGACATCGGCGAAGCGGGAAGTGACGCCGTCCGCATCGATCCGGTCGAATTCGGCGCTGATCTTCGAGACCAGCCCCTCCAGCACCGGCGTCTTCAGGCAGGCAAGCAGGATATGGGAGCTGCGCACCTCTTCCACGCCGAACTCCAGTGTCGCCAGGTTCCAGCCTTCCTGGATGGCGTGGAAGATGTGGTCGGAGAATTCCTCCACCGAGGTGGCGCCGTAGGGCAGCTTGTCGATGGCACGGGTCATGTCCGCCGTCAGCCGGCTGGCGTCCAGCCCGGCATCGGCGACGATCATCTGTACGTCCGAGCGCTCCGACAGCACCAGTTGCTGAATGAAATGGACCAGTTCGACATAGGGATTGCCGCGCAGCTTGGCCGTGTCGGCCGCGGCCTTGAAGGCACGCACCCCCGTGGCATTGAGCTTGGCGACCAGTTCCTTGCGCTTGAAGCTCTGCGATGACCGGCGCTGTTCCATCGAACGTGCTCCCGAAATCAGCCAGCCGATACCCTGCCATAGAAGCAGCAGGTTGACAAAGCATGTGATGGATGACGCGCCTCGATCCCCGATTCGGTCGGCATCTTCCGTTTTAAGGAAAGCCCAGCATCCCCAAGCAAACAAACACGAAATTGCCCCTGCCTATGCGACGCATTTCACATACGGCGCCGGACAATCACGCCATGGGTTTCGACGACAGAACGGCCGCGTTTAGCTTCCGTTAGTTTTTGAGCAGTCCTTGAATTGTGATAAAGTGACGCAGTGTGATAACCTCACGTCACGCAAGGTCTAAAGGCCGCTCCTGGGGGTTGGTGTGATTGATCTCGCACTCTGGCTGAATCCTCTCGACGGTGAGAATCCGTCAGGTGAGGATTTGCGCAACGACCCGGCTTTTCATGAGCTGGAGCGCCTGACCGAACAGCAGACCAAAGTCGAGTATGACGAGCGCAACAAGCCGTCCGCGGAAGCGATCATCCCGATCGACTGGCCCGCCGTGCTTGCCAAGACCGAGGAATTGCGTCCGCGCGGCCGGGATCTGCGCCTTCTCGTCATCGTCACGCGTGCCCTGGCCAATGAATACCGGCTGGCCGGACTGGCCGAGGGCCTGAGCCTGATTGCGCAGACGTTCGACGCCCACTGGGAAACCCTGCACCCGGCGCTGCGATCCGCTGCGACGCCGCGCGACGCCGCCTTGCGTCGTATAAATGCCCTGCTCGACCTCCAGAACGGCCAGGACGGCCTGCTGGCTAACCTGCGGCAGATGATCTTTTTCGCGCCGCGCCCGATCGGGCCGATCAGCGGCCGCGACCTTGAACAAGGCGCTCTCGACGAGCGCGTCATGCTCCAGGAGGCGGCATCCGGGCTGAATGCGACCGAAAAGGCAGCGCTTGCAAGTGCCCACAGCCAGTTGCTGAACCGGGTGCGCAGCGGATGCGCGGCGCAGATCGATCAGGCCGGCGCCGAGATGACCTCGCTTCTGGCCGACGCCCGCGCGGCGATCGCCGCTCTCGATGCGGTCGAGACGGCGCTCAACGCCCGCATCGAAGGCAACGGCCCTGCCGTCCCGGACTTGAAACGGTTCCTGCAGCGTTTGCTGACCACGCTGGAAAGGAATTCGGCCGGCGCCACGGTGGCGAATGGCGCGGCCAAAGCATCTCCCTCACCTGCGGAACCGGCAGTGCCTGCTCGAAACGGTCATGGAGCCGATACGATGGCAAGTGTGGCAAGCTACGCGGAACAGAGCACCGGGCTGCCCGACCGGATTTCCTCGCGCGACGACGTCGTCAAATGCCTCGACCTGGTCGTCGCTTTCTATGACCGCACCGAGCCGTCCAGCCCGATCCCGCATCTCGCCCGCCGTGTGCGCCGCATGGTGCACATGGATTTTGTTGAACTGATGGAAGATCTCGCCCCGTCGGGACTGAAGGAATTCCGGCTTCTGGCCGGCGTTCCCGATGCCAAGAAGACGGCCCAGAAGGATGAAAGGTAGCAACACATGCCAGCCGAAAGCAAAGCGAAGGTCATCGAACGAAATCGCGCGCCGCGGGTGCAGATCGCCTACGACGTCGAAACCTACGGCAGCCCGACGACGATAGAACTGCCGTTCGTCATGGGCGTGATGGCCGACCTTTCCGGCGCTTCGCAGACCAGGGAGGCTTCAAAGTCGCTGCTGGACCGCGCCTTCGTCGAGACCGACGCCAACCGCTTCCCCAAGTTCATGGAGGCGATGGGGCCACGCGTGAAGGCGCGGGTGAAGAACACGCTGCCGCAAGCAGAAGGCGCCGAGAAGGACGAGGAACTGGCGCTTGATCTCACCTTCACCAAGATGGGTGATTTCGCGCCGGACAAGATCGCCGAGCAGGTCCCGCAACTGGCCGAGATCCTCAAGATGCGTCGCCAGCTCGAGGAGCTGCTCGGCTTCATGGATGGCCGTGTCGACGCGGAGAAGCGCATCGCCCAGCTTCTGAACAACGAGCCGCTTCTGAGCAAGATCGCCAGCCAGGCAATATCTGACGACGACAAGGTTGGGGAATAAGTCATGGCCGAACAGCAAAAGACCGCAGCCGTCACCGCCGAGGCGGAAGCCATCGACCTCGGAGAGTTCAGCGGGCTCCTCGAGAAGGATTTCAAGGTCAAGAAGGACGACAGCGAGAAGCTGCAGCAGTTGGTCCGCAATCTCGCGCTGGCGGCACAGTCCCGCTCCGAGACCACCACCATCTCGTCCAATGCGATCAAGTCGATCAAGTCGCTGATCGCCGGCATCGACAAGATGCTGACCACGCAGGTCAACGAGATCCTGCACGCGCCGGAAGTGCGCGAGATGGAAGGCACATGGCGCGGCCTCTGGTATCTCATCAACAACACCGAGACCGATGCCAAGCACCTCAAGATCCGGGTGATGAACATCTCCAAGGAGCAGTTGGCCGACACGCTCGAGGATTTTGAAGGCCAGATGTGGGATCAGAGCCCGATATTCAAGAAGGTCTATACGGACGAGTATTCGATGCTGGGCGGCGAGCCGATCGGTTGCATCGTCGGCGCTTACGAATTCTCCAACCATCCGCGCGATGTCGGCCTGTTGCGCAACATCTCGGGCATCTGCGCCTCTGCGCATACGCCGTTCATCGCGGCCGCCTCGCCGCGCCTGTTCCGTATGGACAGCTGGCAGGAGCTGCCCAACCCGCAAGACCTGCAGATGATCGTCAACAACCCTGCCTACGCCTCGTGGCAGTCGCTGCGCGAGAGCGAGGATGCGCGCTACATCGGCCTGACCATGCCGCGCGTGCTGGCCCGGCTGCCTTACGGCACCGAGACCGTCCCGGTGAAGGGCTTCACCTTCGAGGAGGAGGTTGAGGGCGACCACAACAAATATGTCTGGATGAACGCCGCCTTCCCGATGGGCGTCAACATCAACCGCAGCCACAAGCTCTATGGCTGGGGCACGCAGATCCGCGGCGTCGAGAATGGCGGCACCGTGCTCAACCTGCCGGTGCATGCCTTCCCGACCGACGATGGGTCGATCGCGATGAAGTGCCCGACGGAAGTCGCCATCGACGACCGCCGCGAGGCTGAACTGGCCAAGCTCGGCCTGATGCCCATCCTGCACCGGAAGAACACCGACCTCGCGGCCTTCATCGGCGCCCATTCGCTGCAGGACGACGAGACGCGTGCCGGGCGACTGGTCGATCCCGACGCGCAGTCGAACGAACGCCTGAGCGCCAATCTGCCTTACCTGTTCCCGGTGTCGCGCTTCGCGCATTACCTCAAGGCCATCGCGCGCGACAAGATCGGGTCGTTCAAGGAACGCTCGGACATGCAGATCTGGCTGACCGAGTGGATCAACCGCTACGTGCTGGCCAACCCGGCCTTCGCCGACGACAAGGCGCGCGCAAAGCGTCCGCTTGCCGCGGCCGAGGTCCAGGTGGACAGCGTGGAGGGCCGGCCGGGCTACTACAACGCCCGCTTCTATCTGCGCCCGCATTACCAGTTGGAGGGCATCAACGCTTCGCTCCGGCTGGTGTCAGAACTCCCGTCAGTGAAGGGTTGAACTAAAGCAATGTGATCTTGTTTCGTTTTGAGAGCGGTGGAGAAAGACAATGCCTGTGAAGATCGATGGATTCCTGAAAGTTCCGGATATCAAGGGTCCGAGCGTGCGAGACGGCCACGAGGACGAGATCGAAATCCATGGCGTCGACTACAAGATGGTCGCGCCATACGATCCGAATTCGCTCTCGCGCCGCGGTCGTGTGGCCTTGGGGATGATCAAGTTCACCAAGCACTATGACAAGTCCTCGCCCTATCTGAAGAAGGCGCTGTTCGAGAACAAGGCTCTCGACGAGGTGGTGTTTTCCGCGCGTCGGACCATCGACGGCGAGACCAGCGACTATCTGGTCGTCACGCTCACCGACGCCTCCATTATGGAATACGACATGCAGCAGGCCGAGGACGAAGCCGACCTGATCGAGGAGGAAGTCAGCTTCGCCTATAAGAAGATCAAATTCGTCTACGACAAGGACGACGAAATCGAAATGGATGTCTATGTCGGCAAGTGAGGTCCGGCGGCCCGGCGCGAACAAGCCGCGGCTTGCCGGCAGCTCGCGAGCGACGCGCGAGGCGGTCCAGCCCTCTCTCTGGGACCGCCTCGTCAACGACCTGCCCGGGCTGACCTCCGAGATAGACGGGCTGCGCCAGCTCCTGCAGGACGAGCTTGGCGCGGACCGCCTGGAGACATTTCTTGCCGGTAGCGCGCGGGCCATCGACGCCGATGCTGAGCTGACGCCTGACCAGAAGCGGCGCCTGCACCGTTTGACCTTCCAGACCCAGCATCGCGCCGAGATCGAGAGCCGCGGCGTGGTGGTGTCGGCGCGCGTGCTGAGGGAGGCCGTGCGGCGCGACATCGAGGCCCTGTTCAACACCGAGCGCTTCGAATCCGTTCCGCTGTTTTCCGATCTCGAGCGCGAGCAGGCGTTGGACGATCCGCCGTCGCTGGCGGATTTTCCGGAAGTCCGCCGAAGCGTGGTCAACTACGGCGTGCCTTCCTTCTCCGGGCGTTCATCGCGCGACTTCGACCGCGACGTGCTGGCGCGCGAGATCCGCGCGGTGCTCGCCACGTTCGAGCCACGCCTGAAGGAAAGCGCCACCACGGTCACCGTCACTCTTGGCGACAAAAGCGTGGGTCTGAAGATCGAGATAGACGCGGTGCTGATCATGACGCCGACGCCGGAGCGGCTGCGCCTTCGCACCACGATCAATCTCGACAACGGCCTGGCGCGGACCGAATTCGGGGAAAGCTGAGATGGATCGGGTCTTCGTAGAATATTACGAGGAGGAACTGACCCATATCCGCGGGCTGGCAGCGGAATTCGCCGACATGCATCCGGCGATCGCCCGCAACCTTTCTCTCGATACGGTGCCGTGCCCTGACCCCTATGTCGAGCGCCTGCTCGACGGTGTGGCCTTCCTCGCCGCGCGCACCCGGCTGAAAGTCGATGCCGAGCGCTCCCGCTTCACCCGCGCCGTGCTCGACGTCCTCTATCCCGATCTGGTCACACCGGCGCCGGCGACCGCGATGGCGGTGCTGAAACCCGGCCAGCAAGTCCAGTCGATGATTGCGGGGCATGTCGTCAAGCGCAACACCAGGCTGGTTTCCAGCCTGCAGCCCGGCCTGTCGACACGCTGCACCTACACCACCGCGCAAGAGATCACGCTGTGGCCGATCGCGGTCAGTTCCGTCAGCTATTTCCAGGATCGCAGCGGACTGGCGGCGGCCGGTATCCCGCCGATCGGCGGCGTGGCCGGCGAAGCTGCGCTGCGCGTGGCATTCACCCGGACCGGCAAAGGCAAATTGAACGAACTCGCGCTCGATCGGCTTGATCTCTATTTGGCCGGCCGCGCCAAGGCGCCGCTGATTTTCGACGCCATTTTCGGAGCCTGCTCGGCGGTTGGCGCACGGGCCGAAGGCAAGACCAATCCGATATCGCCGCTGCCGGAGCCCGAAATGGTCGGTATCGGCGACGACGAAGCCTTGATGCCCCGTACCCGCCCGACATTCGAAGGCTACCGCCTGCTGCGCGAATATTTCATGATGCCCGAACGCTTCCACTATGTGCGGGTGTCCGGCCTGCAGCCCGTCATGCGCAAATGCGACGGCGGGCTCGAGATCATTTTCATGTTCCGGCGCCCGGTGCCCGAGCTTGCCGACCTCACGCCCGCCGATTTCGAACTCTTCGTCACCCCGATCATCAATCTCTTCGAGCGCGAGTGCAACGTCGTCGAGCTCGACCCCCGCAGGACGCGGCAAGTGCTGCATGCCGACCGCACGCGCGCGCGCGACTTCGAGATCTACCGGGTCACTCGCGTCGAGGACGCCGAGAGCGAAGGCAGCGACGCCGAAATACCCGAGCTCTTCAGCCTCGGGCAAAACCGCGGCAGCGGCTGGGTCTATTCCACCGAGCGCCGCCCGCGCCGGGCGACCGAGGATGAGCGGCGCGATGGCCTGACCCGCACCTCCTACACCGGGGACGATGTCTTCCTGGCGATCTCCCGTCCGGTCACAAGCCCGGCGAACCGGGCCATAAGGCGGCTCGACGTGATGGCGCTTTGCACCAATCGCGACCTGCCGATCCTCGACGACACCCCAACGCTGACGCTGGAGACGGCCGATCCGGTCGAGGCGGTCAGGCTCATCGGCGCGCTGCGGCCGCCGCAGCCGGCGATCCCCGCCGCGTTGCCCGCGGGCGCCGAAGGTGAATCGAGGGCCGACAATCTCGCCTGGCGGCTCGTCGCCCAGCTCGGGCTCAACTTTCTCAGCCTCGCCAAGGAGGGTCGCGGCATCGATCCGCTCCATGCCTTGCTCGACCTCTATGCCGACCGGGGCGATCCGGGCCTTGCCCGCAACGTGCATTCGATCGTTCGCATCGACTCGCGCCCGGTCATCGAACGGCTGCAGATCGACGGACCGATGTGCTTCGGCAGAGGCACGGAAGTGACCTTGCATGTGGACCAGTCCGTGCTTGCGGGGCAAAGCACGCTGCTGCTTTCGGCCTTGCTTGCGCGGCTGTTTGCCCGCCACGCCGGGATAAACGGCTTTGTGCGGACCCGTACACGGCTGCTGCAGAAGCAGGAGGATGTGCCATGGCCGATGACGCCCGGCAATCGCTACCTGATCTAGACAAGGTCGGACCGGACCGGACCGAAGATTTGTCTCAGTCGTTCGACTTCTTCGAGCTGCTGCGCCGGCTTGAACGCAGGGGTTGCCTGTTCGGCTATTCCGGCCGCTTGGAACGCGAGCCGGCAAGGCTCGGTCAGCATGTGCGCCTGAGCTTTTCGGCCAGGGACGTAGTGGACTTCCAGGAAGCAGCCGACAACGCGCCGGCGCGGGTCACGGTTGCCAATCTTGGCCTGATGGGACCCGAAGGCCCGCTGCCGCTGCATCTGACCCGCTGGGTGCTTGATCGCCTGTCGCAGCGCTGGTTCACCGGCGCCGATGCCAGGCAGACCAGCGACACCACCTTTGTCGACTTCGCCAACATTCTACAGCATCGCATGATTGCGCTCTACTACCGGGCCTGGGCGGATGCCCACCCGGCGGTACAGGTCGAACGGGCCGTCGGCGGCCGGGTTCGCGCAATGCTGGAAGCGATGGCCGGCATTGGCCTTCCCGGCACCCAGAATCCCGAGCTCGACACCGTCAGGCTGCGCCAGGCCGCTTCGCTGGCCAGCCAGGTCGACGGCCCCGAGCGGCTCACCCTGTTCCTGGCCGAAGCCTTCAAGGTGCCGGTGCAGGTCAAGGAGTTCATTGCTGCCTGGATACCGCTGCCGGCCGCGCTGCAGAGCAGGCTTGCCAAGGCCTACGCGGTCCTCGGCCGCGGGGCGACGATCGGCCCGCGCGTTTTCAGCCGCCAGAGCCGGATCGAGCTGCGCGTTGGTCCGCTCGGCCTGGAGGATTTCAAATCTTTCCTGCCGGGCGGCCAGCGCCTGGCGCTGTTCAAGCAGGCGGTTCGCGAGATGCTCGGAGAAGCGCTCGACGTCGACCTACGCATCGTGCTCGCGCGCGAGGCCGTGCCGCCGCCGCGCATCGGAACCGTGCAGCTTGCCCGCACTGCCTGGCTTGCGCGGCCCGCCGAAAGGGGGGATGCTGACGATCTGCGGCTGCGCACGATCGTCGGATGGCGGCCGGAGATAGCGGGGGTCGCGGCATGAGTCTGCTGCTTACGCTGGAGCAAGGGCCACGCACCCAGGCGGTAAGGCAGACCCGGCTGGACGAGGGTGAGCTGGTGATCGGCCGCAGCGCCGACGCCGGCTGGCAGATCGACGATCCGGACATGTT
>NZ_RZOF01000207.1:0-11288 GCF_003998955.1 Mesorhizobium sp. M4B.F.Ca.ET.017.02.2.1
TTGCAGGACAACGCCATGGCCGATGAGCGCGAGCTTCGCATCCGACCGGGGCGAATACGCTCCAACCGCGATCAGGCCGTGCGGCCGTTCATCGCCCAGGCCTTGGCGGCGGCGAAGAGAGCTGGTGGAAGCATCTCCCGCACCGGTCAAATCAGCCCGGGCAACCGATCGCGCTTCGGCCGGGGCCGGATCGCCAACATCCAGGCCAACCGCCTGCTGGCCGATCGCTCGCGCGTCACGGTCATCAAGACCCGCGTCGTTCGTCACTCCGGGCGTGCCGTCCCGCTCACCGCACACCTTTCCTACCTGCAACGCGAGGGCGTGACCCGTGACGGGGAAAAGGCCCGCATGTTCGGCCCCGAAGCCGATGATGCCAGCGTCAAGGTGTTTGCCGAGCGCTGTGATGGCGACCGCCACCATTTCCGCTTCATCGTCTCGCCAGAGGATGCGCCGGAGATGTCCGACCTCAGATCCTTCACCCGCGACCTTATGCGGCATATGGAGAAGGATCTCGGCACGAAGCTCGATTGGGTCGCGGCGGACCATTGGAACACCGACAATCCCCATATCCACGTCATCCTGCGTGGACGCACAGGTGACGGGCAAGATCTCGTCATCTCACGCGACTACATCAAGGAAGGGATGCGCGCCCGAGCCGCCGATATCGTTACCCAGGAACTCGGCCCTCGGTCGGATCTCGACATCCGCCGCAATCTGCAGCGGCAGATCGAAGCCGAACGCTGGACCCAGCTTGATCGTCAACTGCGCCGCGACATGTCGCGCACCGGCACCATCGATCTTGCCCCAAGTGCCTATAGGCCCACCGACGAGTATCACGTGCAAAAGGTCGGCCGCCTGCGCAAGCTCGAAGCCCTTGGTCTTGCCGATCAAGTTGCCCAAGGTCAATGGGTGATTGACGACAGGGCCGAGACGACCCTGCGCGCGCTCGGCGAGCGTGGCGACATCGTCAAACGAATGCACCGCGCCTTGACCGAGCGCGGGATCGAGCGCGGGTCGGGCGGTTATGTCTTGGCGGCCGAAAGCCTCGATACACCCATTGTCGGGCGACTGCTTGATCGCGGTCTCGACGACGAGCTGAGCGGCACTGCCTACGCCGTCGTCGACGGCGTCGACGGACGCACGCACCACATCAGACTTGGCGATCTGGAGGCAACTGGGGATGGTCCGCCAGGGTCGATCGTCGAATTGCGCAGCTTCGAAGATGCGAGGGGCCGGCGCAGGGTTGCACTCGCCGTCCGCTCCGACCTCGGCCTGCATGAGCAGATCACGGCAGCTGGGGCGACCTGGCTCGACAGGCAAGCCATCGCTCGCGAGCCCGCCGCCTTGAGCGCAGGTGGCTTCGGCGCCGAGGTTCACGAGGCTTTGGATCAGCGGGCCGGACACCTCATCAACGAAGGCCTTGCGAAGCGTTTGGGTGCGCGCGTTGTTTTCAACAGCAACCTGATCGAGACATTGCGCCGCCGAGAACTCGAACTGGTCGGTGCAAAGATCGCGGCCGAGTCCGGACAGCCGTTCAACCGTCCTGCCAGTGGAGCCTATGTCGCCGGCATCTATCGCCAGCGCTTGTCGCTTGCGTCAGGCCGCTTTGCCATGGTCGACGACGGCCTTGGCTTTCAACTCGTGCCCTGGACGCCCTCCCTCGAAAAACATCTCGGCCAGCATGTCTCCGGTGTCTCCCGGGATGGCGGAGGTGTCGACTGGAGCTTTGGCCGCAAGCGGGGGCTTGGCCTCTAAGGACACAAGAAGGAACCATGCCATGTCCGCCACCAAAATCCTCTGGGGCCAGATACTCACGGTCTTCCTGATCGTCCTGTTGACGATCTGGACAGCGACGCAATGGACCGCGTGGAGGCTGGGCTACCAGGCGCAACTCGGGCCGCCCTGGTTCGATCTGGCCGGCCTGCCCATCTACTATCCGCCTTCCTTGTTCTGGTGGTGGTACTTTTACGACGCCTACGCTCCGGATGTTTTCGCCGAAGGCGGCCTGGTCGCCGTGTCGGGGGGCTTCCTCTCGATCATCGTCGCGATCGGCATGTCAGTGTGGCGGGCGCGTGAATCCAAAAATGTCTACACCTATGGTTCGGCGCGATGGGCCGGCAGGAGGGAAGTGGAGGCGGCTGGCCTGCTTGGCGCCGACGGCGTCGTGCTTGGGCGCTACGATCTCCACTACCTGCGCCACGACGGACCCGAGCATGTTCTGTGCTTTGCTCCGACCCGATCGGGGAAGGGCGTCGGCCTGGTGGTGCCTTCGCTGTTTGCCTGGCCGGGTTCCGCGATCGTCCACGACATCAAGGGTGAGAACTGGCAGCTCACCGCCGGCTTCCGCGCTCAGCACGGTCGCGTGCTGCTCTTCGATCCGACCAATTCCAGATCGTCGGCCTACAATCCACTCCTCGAAGTCCGCCGCGGCGAATGGGAGGTTCGCGATGTCCAGAACATCGCCGACATTCTGGTCGATCCGGAAGGTAGCCTGGAAAAGTGCAACCATTGGGAAAAGACCAGTCACGCGTTGCTGGTCGGCGCTATCCTTCACGTCCTTTATGCCGAGAATGACAAGACGCTCGCCGGCGTTGCCGCCTTCCTCTCCGATCCGAAGCGTCCGATCGAGTCGACGCTGGCGGCGATGACGCGAACCGCGCATCTCGGCGAACCCGGCCCGCATCCGGTCATCGCCAGTGCTGCGCGCGAGCTGCTCAACAAATCCGACAACGAGCGCTCCGGCGTGCTGTCCACTGCCATGTCCTTCCTCGGCCTCTATCGCGATCCCGTCGTCGCCGAGGTAACAAGGCGCTGCGACTGGCGGATCGCCGACATCGTCGGCGGCAAGCAACCGGCGACGCTCTACCTGGTCGTGCCGCCGTCCGACATCAATCGGACCAAGCCGCTCATACGCCTCATCCTGAACCAGATCGGGCGTCGCCTGACCGAGGACCTGCGCACAAAGACCAGCCGCCATCGATTGCTGCTGATGCTGGATGAGTTTCCAGCGCTCGGCCGCCTCGACTTCTTCGAGAGCGCGCTGGCCTTCATGGCAGGATATGGGCTGAAGAGCTTCCTGATTGCTCAGTCACTGAATCAGATCGAAAAGGCTTACGGCCCGAATAACTCCATCCTCGACAACTGTCATGTTCGCGTCAGCTTCGCGACCAACGACGAAAGAACAGCCAAGCGTGTCTCCGACGCGCTGGGCACAGCGACGGAGATGCGGGCAATGAAGAACTATGCCGGTCACCGGCTGTCGCCTTGGCTCGGGCATCTCATGGTGTCGAGGCAAGAGACCGCCCGCCAGTTGCTGACCCCTGGAGAGGTCATGCAGCTTCCACCGACCGACGAGATCGTGATGGTGGCGGGTGTGCCGCCGATCCGAGCGAAGAAGGCCCGCTACTACGAGGATGCCCGCTTCCAGGAGCGCGTGCTGCCGCCACCTGAACTGTTCCGTCCGGAAGGGAGGCATCCCGATGATTGGAGCCTCCTGCCGGTCCTGGCCGGCGGCGTTGTTGACACTCCCCAAGGTTCGCCGCGACAGGACGATGAAGATACGACGGGATCCGAGCAGCGCCAACAGCCCGAACTCAATCGCGCGCCGCCAGTCGAGAAGACGGCCGCGATCGAGAACGAGTTCGAGATCGAGCAGGTGGATGATGGCGACGATGATGCCGTCAGCAATCGACGCCTGGCTCGCCTCGTAGAGGGCGTGGCGCGTCAGGTTTCGCTGGACCCCGATGACGGCATGGAGTTGTAGCCGCCATGACCGCTCGCCAGAAGAAAGTGCAGATCTCCGTCTATCTCGATCCGCCCCTCATGACGATGCTTCAGGACTATGCGGCGCGACGCGATCAATCCCAGTCCATGATAGCCGAAGCCGCGATCGCTTCGTTCCTGTCGCCCGATGCGGATGAGCGTCGCGAGGCCGCGATCACCAAGCGCCTCGACCAGGTCGACCGCCGCCTGGCCAGGCAGGAACGCGATATAGGCATCGCGGTCGAGACCTTGGCCGTGTTCGTCCGCTTTTGGTTGGCGACTACGCCCGCCTTGCCGGAGCCAGCAGCACAGGCTGCGCGATCCAAGGCAGCGGAACGCTACGAGGCCTTTGTCACTGCCCTGGGCCGGCGGCTGGCGAAGGGGCCGAAGCTGCGGCAGGAGATTTCGGAGGATGTCGATCCGGAAGAATCCGGCGGGGTTTAGGCGCATCACTTTGCGTTGTCGGCGGGTGTCCAGCTAATGACAGATGTGTTTACATTTTTTCCATAATGCGGCGATAATCGCCGCAAATTCCAATTGTTGTAAACCAATGGCGATCATGATAGTTTATAAAAATGGAAAATTGCGGCGATCATCGCCGCGTATGCGGAAATCTACAAACCCATGCCAACGAATGCTGATCGCCGAGCGCTGCTTCAAACCCTGCTACCCGAGGGGCTTCCGGTAACGAAGCAATGGCTAAAGAAGCAAAGCCCGCAATTTGATCGTCATGCAGTGGATAATCTGCTCAAAAGCAACCAGCTCAGATCGCTGGCGCCGGGCGTCTATGTGCGGCCCGGCACTCATTTGACCTGGCAAGGCGTGGTGGCCGCCTTGGAGAGCATGTTCGGCAGGGATCTTAGTGTCGGCGGGCTGACCGCGCTCGAGCTGCAGGGATTTGCGCATTACCTGCCGCTGTCGCGCCAAAGGACAGTGCATCTTTACAGTAAGGCCGCTTTGCCGGCCTGGCTGAACCATGCGATACCGACCGTAAAATTCATACGCCACAACGGCCTTCCCTCGCTTTTGGGATTCGGGCTCGTCCACCGCGAATATGATCCGGTCGAGCGCACGCTTGTAGATGTGCAAGCTCCGGGCCGGCAGCAGGATTTTTGGTCTGTCACCTTATCATCGCCCGAAAGGGCCTATCTGGAGGTGCTGATGGATGTTCCGGAGACGGTCTCGTTCGAGCACGCCAATCAACTGCTTCAGGGGATGACGACGCTTTCGCCACGGCGCATGGAGCAGCTTTTGCGCAAGTGCACCAGCGTCAAGGTTCGCCGCCTGTTCTACTGGATGGCCGAGCGCAATAATTATGCATGGTTCAAGAAGCTGCCCGCTCCCAAAGCGCTCGATGCGCTCGGCCTTGGTAGCGGCAACAGGGTTCTGGCCAAGGACGGCAGACTTGATTCAAAATATCGCATAACCATCCCGGAGGAGATGTGGACAGCACCAGCCCTTACTACGGACAAGTCCGCCTCCTGACCCGCATCCTGCCACTGGTGGCAGTCGAGAAATCGTTTGCGCTGAAAGGCGGCACCGCCATCAATCTCTTTGTCCGCGACCTGCCGCGCCTCTCCGTCGACATCGACCTTGTCTATCTGCCGATGGATGATCGCGACACGGCATTGAAAAACGTGGCGGAGGCGCTTGCCCGCATCGCGGACGCCATCAGCGCCGCGATGCCCGGAACCGAAATCATTCGCTCCTTCGAGCATCAGGCCGATGCGTTGCGCCTCTTCATTTCGTAGGGCGCCGACCGAATCAAGATCGAGCTCTCCCCGGTGCTACGCGGGTCCGTGCTTCCAGAGGAATTGCGCGAAGTATCGCCGGCGGTCGAAGAGCAGTTCGGCTATGTCGAAATGCAACTGCTGTCTTTTCCGGACCTGTATGCCGGAAAAATCTGTGCCGCACTCGACCGGCAGCATCCGCGGGATCTTTTTGACGTGAAGCTGCTCGTTGAGAGCGAGGGCCTCACCGAGGATCTGGTCAGGACCTTTCTGGTTTACCTCATCAGCCACAACCGGACGATGGCAGAACTGTTGCAACCCACCCGCAAGAACATAGCCGGCATCTACGAAGGGGAATTCGTCCGTATGTCCCAAGTCGAAGTCAGCCTCGACGAACTCCTCACCGTTCGCGAACGACTGGTCAGCGACCTCAACAGGGCTTTGACCGACAATCAGCGCAAATTTCTTCTATCGTTCAAAGCCAGTCGACCGGATTGGAGCCTGCTCGATGTCGTGGGCGCCGACAGGCTTCCCGCGGTCCGCTGGAAGCTGCACAATCTGGAACGCATGCCGCGAGCGAGGCAGCGTGCGGCGTATGACAATCTGGAGCGCGTGCTCGGCCTCGGTTCCAGTTGAAGTCGAGCAAGATTTGCCGCTCGACGCATTCCCTAGCGACGGCAACCAAGGCCATCCTCGAGGTCGGAGGGGGGGGCCGCGGTTCGGTTCAACACCGAGGCTCATCATTGCAGCCGTTCTTCTGTTATCTGCACGCGCACTATACGCACTCGCGCATAGATCGGCTTTATACGCGATTGCGTATAAATGGCGGTTATGCGCTATCGCTGATGAATCTAGCGACGGATGCGCAATCCCCGCGTCGGTCTCCTCTCCTTAAGATCGGCAATAACAGGCGCGGCTCGCGGCGACGTGAGTTGTGGGGAGCCCGGTTCACCGATCCGACCCCGATCGCTCTCCGATCAACGAGAAAAGGCAGCCGCACCGCCGCTCTCCTGTAATTACACGCCACGCTACTACGCCTCGACATACTTGTTGAACCGAACCGATATCCGGTTCTCTTAGTCATCCCCGAGCGGGGACCATCCGAGTTGTCCCCAACGGAAAGACGGGGACGAGATGACGGTTTCGCAAAACAATAGCGAAGGACGCGCCCGCAGCTCGCGCATGCTGCGCACGGCGCTCGGAGCCGAAATAGCACGGCTGCTGGACGATCCCGTGGTCGTCGAAGTCATGCTGAATCCCGACGGCCGGATTTGGGTGGACCGCCTCACCGAAGGTCTGGCCGAGACGGGGAAGGTGCTGTCTGCCGCCGATGGCGAGCGCATCGTGCGCCTGGTGGCTCATCACGTCGGCGCGGAAGTGCATCCGTGCTCTCCACGGGTCTCTGCCGAATTGCCCGAAACCGGGGAACGGTTCGAAGGACTGCTGCCGCCGGTCGTCGCCGCGCCGGCCTTTGCCATCCGCAAGCCAGCTGTCGCGATCTTCACACTCGAAGACTACGTGGCGGCTGGTATCATGACAGACGGTCAGGCGGCGACGTTGCGCGCTGCCGTCGCTGCCCGCGCAAACATCCTCGTCGCCGGCGGCACGTCCACGGGCAAGACGACGCTCACCAACGCCTTGCTCGCCGAAGTGGCGAAAGGGGCCGATCGCGTCGTCATCATCGAGGACACGCGCGAACTCCAGTGCGCGGCGCCCAACCTTGTCGCCATGCGCACAAAAGATGGTGTCGCCAACCTCTCCGACCTCGTCCGATCCTCAATGCGCCTGCGACCCGACCGCATCCCGATCGGTGAGGTGCGCGGCGCCGAGGCCCTCGACCTGCTGAAGGCATGGGGCACCGGGCACCCCGGCGGCATCGGCACCATCCATGCCGGCTCCGGGATCGGGGCGCTGCGCCGTCTCGAGCAACTCATCCAGGAAGCCGTCGTCACGGTGCCGCGCGCGCTGATCGCCGAAACCATTGACCTTGTCGCCGTCCTGTCGGGACGCGGTCCCGCACGGCGACTGACCGAACTCGCACGCATCGATGGCCTTGGACCCGACGGCGACTATCGCACCTCCAAAGCCACCCCGAACAACACAGGAGACAAATCATGATCCACAATCTTTCCCGTGAGCACCTGGCTACGGCGGCGACAACCCTCGTCATCTCTCTCATGGTGGCCCCGGCCGCCAATGCCGCCGGCTCCTCGATGCCGTGGGAGCAACCACTCGAAAAAATCCTTCAGTCGATCGAAGGGCCGGTCTCCAAGATCATTGCCGTCATCATCATCATCGTCACCGGCCTGACGCTTGCCTTTGGCGATACGTCCGGCGGCTTCAGGCGGCTGATCCAGATCGTCTTTGGCCTGTCGATCGCCTTCGCGGCGTCGAGCTTCTTTTTGTCGTTCTTCTCGTTTGGCGGCGGAGCGTTGATCTGATGGCAACCGCTTTCGAACAGCTCGACGCAGTGCCCGGTTTCACCGTCGCCGTTCATAGGGCGCTGACCGAGCACATACTGCTTGGCGGCGCACCCCGCTCCATCGCGATCCTGAACGGCACACTGGCAGGCGCGGTTGGCCTTGGCCTGCGCCTCTGGCTGGCCGGTCTCGTCATCTGGGTGTTTGGGCATTTCATGGCGGTGTGGGCTGCAAAGCGCGATCCGTTGTTCGTGGAAGTCGGCCGCCGGCATCTGCGCCTCCCCGCTCACATGTCTGTTTGAGGGCGCGATCATGATGAACCTTGCCGAATATCGCCGCCGCGCCAGCCGCCTTGCCGACTACCTGCCATGGGTTGCGCTCGTCGCGCCTGGCGTGGTGCTGAACAAGGATGGCAGCTTTCAGCGATCCGCTACGTTCCGCGGGCCGGATCTTGAATCCGCCGTCGCGGCCGAACTGGTCGCGGTGGCCTCGCGCATCAACAATGCCGTCCGTCGCCTCGGTTCGGGTTGGAGCCTCTTTGTCGAGGCGCAGCGGCACGCCGCCGCGACCTATCCCGAAAGCCAGTTTCCCGATCCCGCCTCTCGCCTGGTCGACGCCGAGCGCAAGGCCGAGTTCGAAGAAGAAGAAGTTCATTTCGTATCGAGCTACTTCCTCACCTTCCTTTATTTGCCGCCGGCCGAGGAAGCAGCCCGCGCCGAGACGTGGCTCTACGAGGGACGCGATCAGTCCGGGATAGATGCCAACGAAATTCTGCGCGCCTTTGTCGACCGCACCGAGCGCGTGTTCTCCCTGCTCGACGGCTTCATGCCGGAATGCCGCTGGCTCGATGACAGCGAGACGCTGACCTACCTGCATTCGACGATCTCGACCAAGCGCCATCGCGTGTGCGTCCCGGAGACACCCATCTATCTCGATGCGCTGCTGGCCGACCTGCCACTGACCGGGGGGCTTGAACCGTGCCTTGGCGACCAGCATCTTCGCGTGCTCACCATCGTCGGCTTCCCGACCGCGACCACGCCGGGTCTGCTCGATGACCTCAACCGGCTCGCCTTTCCCTATCGCTGGTCGACGCGCGCGATCCTGCTCGACAAGACTGATGCCGCCAAGCTGCTGACGAAGATCCGTCGGCAATGGTTTGCCAAGCGCAAGTCGATTGCGGCGATCCTGAAGGAGGTCATGACCAACGAGGCCTCCGTGCTGGTGGACACCGACGCCGCCAACAAGTCCGCCGACGCCGACATGGCCTTGCAGGAACTCGGGGCAGACGTGGCGGGCATGGCCTACGTCACTGCGACCGTCACGGTCTGGGACGCCGATCCGCGGGTGTCGCAGGAGAAACTTCGTCTCGTCGAGAAGGTCATTCAGGGCCGCGACTTCACCGCCATGGTCGAAACCATCAATGCCGTGGACGCCTGGCTCGGCTCATTGCCGGGACATGCCTACGCCAATGTACGCCAGCCGCCCATCTCGACACTCAATCTCGCCCACATGGTTCCCCTCTCTGCCGTGTGGGCGGGGCCGGAACGGGACGAGCACTTCGGTGCGCCCCCCTTGCTCTATGGCAAGACCGAGGGCTCGACCCCGTTCCGGTTGTCCCTGCATGTCGGCGACGTCGGGCACACGCTTGTCGTGGGCCCGACCGGCGCCGGCAAGTCGGTGCTGCTGGCTCTGATGGCCTTGCAGTTTCGCCGCTATGCGCGGGCCCAGGTCTTCGCCTTCGATTTCGGCGGTTCGATCCGTGCCGCGACACTTGCCATGGGCGGCGATTGGCACGATCTCGGGGGCGAACTCACCGAAGGCACCGAAGCCTCGGTCTCCCTCCAGCCACTTGCCCGCATACACGACGCCTACGAGCGCGCCTGGGCCGCCGACTGGGTTGTCGCGATCCTGGCGCGGGAAGGCATCGCTATTACCCCTGATGCCAAGGAGCATATCTGGGCCGCCCTGACGTCGCTCGCCTCGGCGCCAGTCGAGGAACGCACCATCACCGGCCTCAGCGTGCTTTTGCAGGCGAACGATCTGAAGCTGGCCCTTCGCTCCTATTGCATCGGCGGCCCCTATGGCCGGTTGCTCGATGCCGAGGCGGAGCACCTTGGCGCGGCATCCGTGCAGGCTTTCGAGATCGAGGGTCTTGTTGGCACCGGAGCCGCGCCGGCGGTTCTCTCCTACCTCTTCCATCGCATCGGTGACCGACTCGACGGGCGGCCGACATTGCTGATCATCGACGAGGGCTGGCTCGCCCTTGACGACCAAGGTTTCGCCGGCCAGTTGCGCGAATGGCTAAAGACGCTCCGCAAGAAGAACGCCAGCGTCATCTTCGCCACTCAGTCGCTGTCCGACATCGATAACTCGAAGATCGCCCCGGCGATCATCGAGAGCTGCCCGACCCGGCTGCTCTTGCCCAATGAACGCGCGATCGAGCCGCAGATCACGGCGATCTATCGCCGCTTCGGCCTCAACGATCGCCAGATAGAAATCCTGGCTCGCGCCACGCCGAAACGCGACTACTACTGCCAGTCCCGGCGTGGCAACCGTCTCTTCGAGCTCAGCCTGTCCGAAGTTGGGCTGGCGCTCTGCGCCGCATCCTCAAAAACCGATCAGGCCTTGATCGCCAGCATCGCCGCCGAACACGGGCGTGACGGGTTCCTTGCATCCTGGCTGCGCGCCCGAAACGTCGGCTGGGCCGCTGACCTCATTCCCGATCTCTCCACCTCCCTACCGCAAGCTGAAAAGGAACTCCAATCATGACTAGCCGTGGAAACTGCTCTCGGGCTGTGTTGCTGGCCGCCGCCTTGCTCACCGCACCGGTTGCGGCCTCACTGATGGTGACTGCGCCGGCGCAGGCATTCATCGTCTTTGATCCGTCCAACTATTCGCAAAATGTGCTGACGGCGGCGCGATCGCTTCAGCAGATCACCAACCAGATCACATCACTGCAGAACCAGGCCCAGATGCTGATCAACCAGGCGCGCAATCTCGCGAGCCTGCCCTTCTCCTCGCTGCAGCAGTTGCAGCAATCGGTGCAGCGCACGCAGCAGCTCCTCAACCAGGCGCAGAACGTCGCCTTCGACGTCCAGCAGATCGACAAGGCGTTTCAGCAGCAATATGGCAGCGTCTCTCTCTCAGCCTCCGACCAGCAACTCGTCACCGATGCGCGCTCGCGCTGGCAAAACACCGTAGGGGGCCTGCAGGACGCCATGTGCGTGCAGGCCGGCGTCGTCGGAAACATCGACACCAATCGCACGCAGATGTCGGGGCTTGTCGGCGCCAGCCAATCAGCGACCGGCGCGCTGCAGGCGACGCAAGCCGGCAACCAGCTCCTCGCGCTGCAGGCCCAGCAGCTCGCGGACCTCAC
>NZ_RZOF01000208.1:0-11283 GCF_003998955.1 Mesorhizobium sp. M4B.F.Ca.ET.017.02.2.1
CTGGAGCTGGCTGACCACCGGGCCGAGCTTCGAGCCCGGCGCGTCGGCCGGGCCGACGGTGAATTTTTCCGCCGCCGTTTTAGCATAGGCGGCCGCCTCGTCGTGACGCTCGCGCGGCACGAACATGCGCGTCGGCGCGTTGCAGGACTGGCCGCTGTTGCCGAGGCAGCCGGCGACGCCCTTGGTGACGGCCTTGGCGAGGTCGACATCGGGAAACAGGATGTTGGCCGACTTGCCGCCAAGCTCCTGATGCACGCGCTTGACCGTGTCGGCGGCGGCCTTGGCGACCAGAATGCCGGCGCGGGTCGAGCCGGTGAAGGACATCATGTCGACATCCGGGTGGCAGGCCAGCGCCTGGCCGACGGTCGGGCCATCGCCATTGACGAGGTTGAAGACGCCCTTCGGCACGCCGGCCTCGTCGATGATCTCGGCGAAGATGATGGCGTCGAGCGGCGCGATCTCCGACGGCTTCAGCACCATGGTGCAGCCGGCGGCAAGCGCCGGGCCGACCTTGCAGGTGATCTGGTTCAGCGGCCAGTTCCACGGCGTGATCAGGCCGACGACGCCGATCGGCTCCTTGACGATCAGCGAGGAGCCCTTCACGTGGCGGAACTGAAAACTCTTCAGCACCTCGGCCATCTTCTCCAGATGCGCCTGGCCGACGCCGACCTGGCTGTCCAGCGCCATCTGGCGCGGCGCGCCCATCTCGCGCGAGACGGCCAGCGCCAGGTCCTTGCTGCGCTTCTTGTAGACCTCGATGACGCGGTTGAGGATCTCGAGCCGCTCTTCAACCGAGGTGAAGCCGAAGCTGTTGAAGGCGCGCTTGGCCGCCGCCACCGCCTTGTCGACATCGGGCTTGGTGCCAAGCGAGATCTGCGCGAAGGCATCCTCGGTGGACGGATCGATGACGTCGAAATTGTTCGGAACGACCGGATCGACCCAGGCGCCGTCGATGTAGAACTGCAGATTATGGGACATGGGTTCCTCCTCGGTCGGCCGTGGTTCTCGATTGTGGGGCGTCGTATTCCGCCAGTGATAACGATGCAATTAGGTCAAACGCAAGACCTGGTCGTTGAGCCAGAGGTTGACCGCTTTCACCCTGAGGCATCGCGCATACAGCCTGGCTTTCAGCGCTGGCGCTGCCCCTCATTGTCCTGCCGGCCCCCGTGAACGGGGAGAAAGTGGCTGGCCGCAGCCTCGGCGCTTTGTCCTGCAACGCTGGCGATTGGCGAAGCCGTCCGCACAGCGTCCTTCGCCCCGTTTACGGGGAGAAGTGCCCGGCAGGGCGATGAGGGGCGGCGCCGACATCGACAATGGCACTCGCCAGACGCGCTGCACCGCCATCAGTCGGGCTCGAACGCACTCGCCGCGACATAGATCGCGGCCAGCTTCTCGATGCCGGCCTGGTCCTCCTTGTCGAAGCGGCCGGGCAGCGGGCTGTCGAGGTCGAAAACGCCGAAGATGCCGTCATTGTCCCTGAGCAGCACCACCAGCTCCGAACGCGAATCCGCGTCGCAAGCAATGTGGCCCTCGAACTCGTGGACGTCCTTGACCAGCATCGACATGCCCAGATCGACGGCGGTGCCGCAGACGCCCTTGCCGACGGCGATGCGCACGCAGGCCGGCTTGCCCTGGAAAGGGCCGAGCACCAGCTCTTCGTCCGATTGCAGGAAGTAAAAACCGGCCCAGTTGAGGTCGGGCACCATCTGGTAGATCAACGCCGCGGTGTTGGCTGCGTTGGCGATCGAGTCGCGCTCGCCTTCGAGCAGCGCCTTAAGTTGCGCGGCGAGATCATTGTAGAAGGCCGGCTTGTCCGTGCTCTCGATCGCTTTTGCCGCAAACATCGTCGTGCCTCCGTTGCCAGGACGCCGAAGCGCCCGCTCCGCTCTCTCTGCCACCAGGTGAGCGATGAGGCTATCACGAAATCCCCCGGGATGATGACGATTGCGGCGGCGGCAGCAAAGCGTAGGTCGGCGCTGCCCCTCATTGCCCTGCCGGGCATTTCTCCCCGTATAGTGACGGGGAGAGGAAGCGCTCTCCTCGACGGTGTCGCCAATCGCGAGTGTTGTAGAAAAGGCGCCGACGTCGCGCTCATCTGCCTTCTCCCCGTTCACGGGGAGAAGGTGCCGGCAGCGGGGCGGCGCGACGTTTCTAATTTCGCCCCAGAGTGCGCGACGTATGGGACCGGCTTCAGGTCTGCCGGCGGCCGAAGACGCGGGCAACGCGCCCCAGCAGGCTGGGACCTGGAGCAGCCGACTTGACCGGCGCCGGCGGCGCGGCCGGCTCGGCACCGGCACGATTTTCCAGGTCGGACACCATGGCCGTAACCGCCTTGTTGACATCGAAGGCCGATGTCGGACGGGCGTCCTTCATTCGTTGCTGGGTCAGCGGCGAACATGTCGGGCGGCCGTCCGCGCCGAGTACCTCTCCCATGGTGAGCTGGTGGGTGAAGCGGAAAAGGGCAAAGACGGCATATTTGGTCGCCTGCGCGTCATAGGCGCGGCTTTCGACCTTGGCATGGATTTCCAGCAGCTTCGGGATCAGGAACTGAGCCTTGTCCGGCGCGGCTTCGCCTTCGTATGGCAAGGTGCTCCAACCGGCCTTGATCAATGTGGCCCTGAATTCGGCTGGCTCTCGCCAGAGGGCGACGACAGTCGCGGGATCGACAAAAGCCGTGACGTAGTTCCCCTTCATGTTGTGGGCGATGCCGACCTCGTCCAGCAAACGCTTGCATTCGGGAACGAGCCAGACGGCCTTTGGAAAGATCGACTGGAATTCGAAGTCGTAGTTCAGTTCCATCCGAAAAGCCTCCGGCGTTTCATCACCCTGACCTTCCGTCAAGTCTCGCAATTTCTACTTAAGGTTTTGCCTATCTTGCTTGGTGAACGGCTGATTGACTGGCGTCCCCGTTGCCAGCCGGCCGGGCCACCCGCTACAGTTCCAGCCGCCTCAGGAAAGAGCATCGTGACTTCCAATTCCGCCAACCGCAAACGCGACCGCGCGCAGCCGGCGGCGGGCGAAGCCCCCCTCGCCTTCGCCGTGCTGGTCTTTCCCGGCTTTCCGATGATGGCGTTTTCCTCGCTGATCGAACCGCTGCGCGCGGCCAACGTACTCGCCAAGCGCGAATGCTACCGCTGGGTGATCGTCGGCGCGGATCCCGGCACGGTCGAGGCCTCGAATGGCGTCGTCATCCAGCCGGGCTTTTCGGCGGCCGATGCGCCGAAGGTAGACCGCATCGTCGTCTGCTCCGGCGGCGATGCCGACCATGTCGTGGCCGACGAGGCGATGAGCTGGATCCGCAAGAGCCTGCGCGGCGGCGCGCATATCGGCGCGGTTGCGGATGCAGCGTTCTTCCTCGCCCGCGCCGGCCTGCTCGACGGACATGCCTGCACCCTGCACTGGACCAGCCAGGCCGCCTTCACCGAGGCTTTCCCCGATATCGAGCTTCGGCGCGATCTCTTCGTCATCGACCGCAAGCGTTTCACCTCGGCCGGCGGCGTCGGCAGCCTCGACATGATGCTGGAGATCATCACGCGCGACTATGGCGCCGAACTGGCGGCGGGCGTCGCCGAATGGTTCGTGCACAGTCCTTTGCGATCGAGCGTCGACCGCAAGCTGATGCCGCTCAGGCTGCGCACCGGCGTGCAGAACGAGCTGGTGCTGTCGGCCATCGCGATCATGGAGGACGCGGTGGAGGAGCGGCTCGGCATGGCGGAGCTGGCGACAAGGCTCGGCGTCTCCCCGGACAAGCTCGAGCGCAATTTCCGCGCCGAGCTGGACATCTCACCCAACGGCTACTACCGGCGGCTGCGGCTGAAACGGGCGGCCGACCTGCTGGCGCATTCGACGCTGATGGTGCGCGATGTCGCGCTGGCGTGTGGGTTTGCCTCGATGTCTAGTTTTGCGCGGGCATTTCGCGAGGAGCACGGGCACGCGCCGAAGGCGATGCGAAGGCAGTAACTCTTCACTGTGCTGAATGCTGAGACGCTGGCGGGACAGCGTCCCCCTCTGGCCTGCCGGCCAGTCCGGCAGGACAGAGGGGGCGAAGGATCTCGGCGCCTGTAGTTCGCCTCACCACATCTGCGGCATCCGGCACGACATTTGCGGGAATCCGCACACACTTCGTATGACGCATAGCCCATGTTCTCCGCTTCAGGAGGCACCGCCATGAGCATCGTCGTTTTCGACCCCGACAGCACCGAGGATGTGGACTTCAAGGATCGCATGCGCCATCCGGCGGCCGCTGATCCGGCGGGCGGCATGTGGCTCTCCGACACCGAGCCGTCCTTCATCGATGCGGATGCGCTGCGCAAGGGGCGGCTCAAGAAACTGCGCGGCTGGATGCGCGAGGCAGGCTATGGCGCGGTCGTCCTGTTCGACCCCTACAACCAGCGCTACGCCACCGGCTCGCGCAACATGTTCGGCTATTTCCTGCGCAACTCGACCCGCTATTTCTTCATCCCGACCGAAGGGCCGGTGGTGCTGTTCGAATATCCGCAGAGCTACCACGTCTCGATGGTGCTCGATACGATCGACGAGGCGCGGCCGTCGAAGCTGGTCTGGTCCTCGGTATCGGGCCGCGACGACGAGACCGCCGGGCCGTTCGCCGACGAAGTCACCGAACTCCTGAAGAAGCATGGCGGCGGCTCGATGAAGCTCGGGCTCGACCGCTGCAGCCATCTGCAGGCGCTGGCGCTCGAAAAGCGCGGCTGCGAGGTGCGCGATTGCCAGGGCGAGATCCTGGCCGTGCGCGCGGTGAAGACGCCTGAGGAAGTCAAATGCCTGCAGGCGTCCATGGCCGGCGCCGAGGCCGCAGTGTCCGCCGTGCGCGAAGCGATCAAGCCCGGCGTCTCCGAAAACGAGCTGTTCGCCATCATGTATGGCGAAGTAATCCGCCAGGGCGGAGAGTTCATCGAGACGCGGCTGCTCACCTCCGGCCAGCGCACCAATCCGTGGTTCAGCGAAGCGAGCGGGCGCAAGATCAGGCCGGGCGAACTGGTCGCGCTCGATACCGACACGATCGGCTGCTACGGCTATTATTCCGATTTCTCGCGCACCTTCCGCTGCGGGCCGGGCAAGCCGACCGCCTACCAGAAATCGCTCTACCGCATGGCGCACGACCAGGTTCAGCACAATATCGGCATCGTGAAGCCCGGCATGGCCTTCCGCGAGATTGCCGAGAAGGCCTGGAAGATCCCGGACCGCTTCGTCGACCAGCGCTACACTTCGGTCATGCACGGCGTCGGCATGCATGGGGAGACGCCGTTCATCGCGCACTCGATGGACTATGAAACCTATGGCCGTGACGGCATCATCGTGCCCGGCATGGTGGTCAGTGTCGAAAGCTATATCGGCGAGAAAGGCGGCCGCGAGGGCGTCAAGCTCGAGGACGAGGTGCTGATCACCGAGACAGGGACGGAGTTGCTGTCGCGGTTTCCGTATGAGGACGATTTTCTGGAGCAGCAGGTTTGATGTCGGCATGATATTGCAAGCCTTCGAGATTAGCCGCAGCAGCCGTGAGGTCGTCATCCTAGGGCGAAGCAAGGAGCGCGGCGACGCGGCGCAGACCCTAGGATCCATGCCGCAACGTCAGAGCGTTGCAACGGTGCAGAATTCTGTTCCGCTGCATTTTTCGCTAGAGGTAACGGCATGGATTCCAGGGGCTTCGCGACGCCGCTTCGCGGCTGCTTCGCCCTGGAATGACGAAGCGCGAGCATCCGCATGAAAACGCCCATTTCCATCCGGCGCGGCACCGTGGCCGCGGTGTTCATCGATCTCCAGGAGGAGCATCGCAAGGACGAACGCTATCTGGTCGACGGGTTCGGCGACATCCTCGCCAACGTGCAGCGGCTGCAGGCGGCGGCGCGGCGCAATTTCGTGCCGCTCTACCACTTCGCCTACATCGTCGACCTTGCCGAGGCGCGGCCGTTCCATCCGGTGGACGCCAGCGGCAAGTCGGCCTTCTCCGACAAGGACGATCCGCTGACGGCGGTCTGCGCGGACGTGGCGCCGGCCGAGGGCGAGACGATGCTGATCAAGACCGAGGCCAGCGCCTTCGGCAACGGCGCCTTCGCCGACCGGCTGAAGACGGCGGGCATCGAATGGCTGGTGATTGCCGGCGTCTGGACCGAGGCCTGCATCGACGCCACGGTGAAAGATGCGGTGGCGCGTGGTTTCCGCGTGCTGCTGGTCAAGGATGCCTGCGGCAGCGCGAGCGCCGCCATGCACCAGACCGCCATCCTCAATCTCGCCAACCGGCTCTATGGCGGCGCCGTCACCGGCACGCTCGATGCCTGCCGGCTGCTGGCGGGCGACACGGTCGATGCGTGGCAGGTCGAGGGGTCGGTGCCGCTGCGCTTCACCTACAAGAACGCGGCGCGGCTCTACGACGAGCTCTGATGGCAAGCCGATGGGCACGACCCACCAGATCGAAGCGGCCAGGCGGGGGAAGTACACCACCCTGCTCGACCCGGAGCTGTGGGACTATATCGACCAGGTCAATGCCTGGTTTCCGCCCGAGATCGCGGCGCAGCCGATCGCGGAGCAACGGGCGGTCTACAACGCGATGTGCCGGGCCTTCCACCCAGGCTATCCGGCCGGTGTCACGGCGAGTGACGGCGTGGTCGCTGCCGACGGCCGCGACATCGCGGTCCGGCGCTACCGATTGGCCGGCAATGCGCCGCGGGCGATCGTCGTCTACTACCACGGTGGCGGCTTCGTGCTCGGCGACCTCGACAGTCATGACGACATCTGCGCCGAGATCTGCGCCGCCACCGGCTTCGAGGTGATCTCGGCCGACTACCGCCTGGCGCCGGAGCATCTCCATCCCGCCGCCTTCGAGGATTGCCTCGCCGTGTTCGAATGGGTGGCGGCGACAAGCGCGCTGCCGATCGTGCTCTGCGGCGAGAGCGCCGGCGGCAACCTCGCCGCTGCTGTCGCGCACGCCACGCGCCGCAGCCAGCGCCATGCCTCCGGTCAGGTGCTGATCTACCCCGAACTCGGCGGCGAGACGGGCCGCTCTTATATCGAGCATGCCGAGGCGCCGTTGCTCAGCCTCAGCGATATCGAGTTCTACCGCCGCATCCGGTCCGCGCCGGGTCAATCGCTGGACGATCCGACCTTCTCGCCGCTGCGCGACAGCGATTTTACCGGCCTGCCGCCGACCTTCATCATCACGGCCGAATGCGATCCGCTGTCGTCCGACGGCGAGGCCTATCGCGACCGCATCGTCGCCGCCGGCGGTTCGGCCTGGTGGCAGGAAGAGCCGCGGCTGGTGCACAGTTTCCTGCGCGCCCGCAACAGCGTGCCGCGCGCCGGCGAAGCGTTTGCGAGAATTGTTGCGGATATTGGCAGGCTTGGCGCGGCGATGGAGCGCTGATCTCCCCCCTTGTGGGGGAGATGGCCGGCAGGCCAGAGGGGGGCGCGAAGGATCGCGGCCACTCAGAATCCTTAGGATTCAAAACCATTCGTCATCGCAGCGGCGCTGATAGCCGAGATGCTGGGCGGGACAGCGCCCCCTCTGTCCTGCCGGACATCTCCCCCACGAGGGGGGAGATCGGCTGCATCGACGCCCTGCGGAACAGCGCACAAGAACTGCGGAAAAGCGAACATTTCCCTGTGTAACCCCGCCCTATCATCGCCGCAGGCCAACGGGCGCTCCGGCGAGACGCATCCGCCCCCCGCACCGCGACCGGCCGGGGCGCCCAACAGGGAGGGAACGACGATGAAATTCATGCTGACCGACAGAAAACTGCACCCGCGGGCAAAGCCCACCGCCGACGATTTCAGGAAAGGCGGCATCAGCCGGCGCGAATATCTTGCCATCATGGCCGGCTTCGGCGTCAGCGCCGCCGGCGCCTTCGCGTTGGGCGGGCTCGGCACGTCGCCTGCCCGCGCGGAAGAGCCAAAAAGGGGTGGCATCTTGCGCGTCGCCATGAACGTCAAGGGTTTCAAGGATCCGCGCACCTTCGACGGCGTCGAGATGTCCAACGTGGCGCGCCACTGCAATGAATATCTGGTGCGCTGGAACACAGACTTCAGCTTCGAGCCATGGCTCTTGGAAAGCTGGGAGACCAGCGACGATGCCAGGACAATCACGCTGCACGTGCGCAAGGGCATCAGCTGGTCGAACGGCGACACCTTCAACGCCGACGACGTCATCCACAATTTGACGCGCTGGTGCGATGCTTCTGTCGCCGGCAACTCGGTCGCCGCGCGCATGGGCGCACTGGTCAACGCCGACACCAAGAAGCCGGTCGATGGCGGCATCGAGAAGGTCGACGACTTCACCGTCAAGCTCAACCTGCCCAAGCCCGACATCTCGCTGATCGCCGGCATGGCCGACTATCCGGCGCTGATCATGCACCGCTCCTATGAGGGCGACGGCGACCCGAAGAAGGCTCTAGCCATCACCACCGGCCCTTGCGAACTGGTGAGCTGGGATGCCGAGACGGGTGCGGAGGTGAAGCGCAAGGACAAGCCCTGGTGGAAGGGCGAGTTCCATCTCGATGGCATCAAATGGGTCGACTACGGCTCCGATCCCAACGCCATGCTGTCGGCCTTCGAATCCGGCGAGATCGACACCGACCACGAGACGGCTTCGGACGCCGTATCGCAGACCGAAGAGATGGGGCTCGAAAATTCCGAGATCGCCACCGGCTCGACCATCGTCGCCCGCTTCAATGTCGGCAATGCGCCCTACGATGACGACAAGGTGCGCCGCGCCGCCCAGCTTGCCGTCGAAAACTCGGCCGTGCTGAAGCTCGGCATCGACGGTCGCGGCAAACCCGCCGACAACCACCATGTCGGCCCGATGCATCCGGAATTCGCCGATATCGGCCCGGCCAAGCGCGACGTCGACGCGGCGAAGAAGCTGCTCGCCGAGGCCGGCAAGGCGGACCACGAATTCGACCTCATCTCGGTCGACGTCGAATGGCAAAAGAGCACCGGCGACGCGATCGCCGCGCAGATGCGCGAGGCGGGCCTGAAGATCAAGCGCACCGTGCTGCCGGCCGCCACCTTCTGGAACGACTGGAGCAAATACCCCTTCTCCTGCACGGAATGGCTGGGGCGGCCGCTCGGCGTGCAGGTGCTGGCGCTTGCCTACAAATCGGGCGCCGCCTGGAACGAAAGCGCCTATGCCAACAAGGAGTTCGACGAGCTTCTCGACAAGGCGCTGGCGATGCCCGATGCCGCCCAGCGCAAGGAGATCATGGCCAAGATTGAGCAGAATTTGCGCGATAGCGGCATCATCATCCAGCCCTACTGGCGCTCGGTCTACCGCACCTACCGCAAGGGCGTGCAAGGCTGCGAGCAGCACCAGTCGCTCGAGCAGCATTTCGAGAAAGTGTGGCTCGACTCCTGATCCCTCCCAGGGTGGCAACCCCGGCCGGCGCGGCTCTTGCTGAGCCGCGCCGGCCGTTGCCATATGCGCCCATTCACCACAGATTGCATGCGGCCTCAGACCGGCAAGCGCGGAAGCAGTCAGGCATGGACCACTTCGACCTCGGCACCTATCGCCGCCCCATCTCTACCTCTTCGGCCGAGACGCAGCGCTGGTTCGATATCGGGCTGAACTGGTGCTACGGTTTCAACCACGAGGAAGGAATAAGATGCTTCGCGAAGGCGCTGCAGACTGATCCCGATTGCGCCTTCGTGCACTGGGGCATCGCCTATGCCGCGGGGCCTTTCTACAATCTGACCTGGAAGGAGCATGGCGAGGCCGAGGCCGACAGGGCCACCAGGCTTTGCTTCGACCATGTCCAGCTTGCGCTCGCCGGCAGCGCCCGATCGAGCGCTGTGGAGCGGCGGCTGATCGAGGCGCTGGCCGCGCGGTTCCAGAAACCGTATCGCGTGGCGCCGGCGGAATTCTCGCTGTGGGACGACGCCTATGCCGCCGCGATGCGACAGGTCTATCGCGATTTCCCAGACGACCATGACGTGATGGCACTCTTCGTCGAGGCGCTGATGATGCGCACCGTCAGGCGCCTATGGGATCTCAGGACCGGCAAGCCGGCGCCGAATTCGGACGTGCTGGAGGCGCTCGACGTCTGCGAGCGCTCGATCAGGGTCTCGGACGAGGCCGGCACGACGCCGCATCCGGCGGCCCTGCATTTGCACATCCACCTGCTCGAAATGTCGACCCAGCCCGAGCGTGGCATGCGCTCGGCCGAACGGCTTGGCACGATGTGTCCCGATGCCGGCCACATGAACCATATGCCGGGCCACATCCATGTGCTCTGCGGCGAATACGAGAAAGCAAAACTCGCCAGCGAAAAGGCGGTGCGCGCCAACGATCTCTACCTCGCCTATGCCGGCGAGACGACCTACTACCTGCTCGGCTGCTGCCACGACCTGCATCTGATGATGTTCACCTGCATGTTCCTCGGCCAGTACAAGCCGGCGCTGTGGGCGGCCGACAAGGTGCGCAGCCTGGTGACGCGCGATGTCGTCGGCATCCCCGACCGCCCGAAGCTGACGCAGACGGTTGAGGGCTACCATGCGATGAAATCGCACGTGCAGGTGCGCTTCGGCCGCTGGCGGGAGATCATCGACGAGCCGATGGTTGCCGAGCCCGATCTCTATGTGCTGACGACGGCCATGCAGCACTACGCCAAGGGTGTCGCGCATGCGACGCTCAAGCAGTTCGCGGAAGCCGAACAGGAGCGCGAGCGCTTCCACCGGCACCTGGGGCGCATTCCGACGGAACGGCGCTTCCTCAGCAACCCGACGCGGGACTCGCTCGCCGTGGGTGCCTGCTTGCTCGACGGCGAGCTTGCCTACCACCAGGGGCGGCATAACGAGGCCTTCGAGCACTTGCGACGCGCAGTCGAGCTCGACGACAACCTCTCCTACACCGAGCCCTGGGCGTGGATGCATCCGCCGCGCCATGCGCTGGCGGCGCTGCTGCTCGACCAGGGCCATGCCGAAGAAGCCGAGCAGGTCTATCGCGACGATCTCGGCCAGAGTGCGCGGTTCAGCGCTGCGCCCAGCATCCGGACAATGTCTGGGCGCTGCACGGGCTGGTCGAATGCTTGGGGCGGCGCGGCGAGACCGACCAGTTGCCTGGGTTCCAGGCCAGGCTCGCTACGGCGTTGGCAAAGACCGACGTGCCGATCACCTCGTCCTGCCTGTGCAGGACAAGCGCGCATTCAGGGCACGACTGCTGCCATTGAGGATAGCCCGCCCCTGTGCGCCGTCACCAATCTCGCGTACACAAGTCCTGATCCAACCCGGCCCCGCGACGTGAGAACCCCATGCGATTGGTGCTAAGTAGTCTCTTCC
>NZ_RZOF01000209.1:0-11275 GCF_003998955.1 Mesorhizobium sp. M4B.F.Ca.ET.017.02.2.1
GCCGCCAAGCACCATGGCGAGGCGATGGCGCCGCGAGTCGTTCCAGTCGGCCTCGCCAAGCGGCGCGCCGGATTCGGTCAGCCATGCAACATCGGGCACGTCGGAACCGGCTTGCGGCTGGCCGCTCAGGAAGCGCGTTTCCGAAAGCGCCGGCACGGTGCGGCGCAGTGCGGCGAGCGCTGCCGCGAAACGCTCCAACCCTTGGTCGCGGCCTGCCCAGTCGAGCCAGGTGATGCCGTTGTCCTGCGCATAGGCGTTGTTGTTGCCGTCTTGCGAGCGGCCGAACTCGTCGCCCGCCGTCAGCATGATCGTGCCGCGCGAGGCAAACAGCGTAGCAAGCAGCGCGCGCTGATCGCCGAGCCGCGCCTCGACGATCGAGGCGTCGTCGGCCTCGCCCTCGACGCCATTGTTCCAGGACAGGTTGTCGCCATGGCCGTCGCGATTCTGCTCGCCATTGGCCTCGTTGTGCTTTTCCTCATAGGCGACGAGGTCGGCCAGCGTCATGCCGTCATGCGCGGCGATGAAATTGACCGTGCGGCTCTTGTCCTGCGCTGCCCTGGCGAAGACATCGGACGAGCCGGCAAGCCGGGTCGCCAGGGTGCCGATCGTGCCGGTATCGGCGCGCCAGAAGCGCCTGACATCGTCCCGGTAGCGGTCGTTCCATTCGAGGAAGGGTCGCGAAAAATTGCCGAGCTGATAGCCGCCCGGGCCGATGTCCCAGGGTTCGGCGATCAGCACCCGGTCGGCCAGCAGCGGATCGCCGGCGATGGCTTGAAGCAGCGGGGCTTGCGGGTCGAACGTGCCGTCGACGCGGCCGAGCACTGGCGCCAGGTCGAAGCGGAAGCCGTCGACGCCGGCATCGCGGACGAAATGGCGCAGCGTGTCGAGCACCATTTCGCGGACGACCGGGTGATCGCAGGCGATGGTGTTGCCGGTGCCGGTGTCGTTGACCAGCCTGCCGTCCGGCTCGTGCCGGTAGTAGGCCTGCGCATCGAGGCCGCGCAGCGACAGCGTCGGACCGAAGCGGTCGCTCTCGCCTGTGTGGTTGAAGACGAGGTCTAGGATGGTGCTGATGCCGGCCTTGCGCAAGGCGGCGACCGTGTCGCGCAATTCGGCCACGCCACCCGGCGCCAGGCGCGGATCGAGCGCCATGAAGGTGACGGGATTATAGCCCCAGGCGTTGTGGAGCCCGAGCGGCGGCAGATGCCGCTCGTCGATCGAGGCGGTGATCGGCATCAGTTCGACAGCGGAGACGCCGAGCTTTTGCAGATGCTCGATCACAGCCGGATGGGCGAGAGCGGCGATGGTGCCGCGCTGCGCCTCCGGGACGTCGGGATGCAGCCTGGTGAAGGAGCGGACATTGAGTTCGTAGATCAGGCCACCGGGCTTGAGGACGGGTGGCAACAGCGCGGCCGGTTGCGGCAGCGCGACCACGACCGCCTTGGGCATCAATGCCGCGGTGTCGGCGCCTTCGTTGCGTTTGGCGGCAAGCCGCCAGTTGAATTGATACGGTCTGTCGATCTCGATGGCGTAAGGGTCGGTGAGCAGTTTCTCCGGGTCGAACCAGAGGCCGCGCTCGGGGGTGTAGTCACCATCGGCGCGGAAGCCGTAGCGGGTGCCGCTGGCAAGGCCGGTGACGAGCAGCGCGCGCAAGCCCTCGCCTTCCGGTTCGAGCTCGAGCCGGTCGATCTCGCGCTCGCCGGCATCGTCGAAGATCGAGACCCAAAGGCGTCTCGCCGACGACGACCAGGCGGCGAAGCGGATCCCTTCGTTGGTGATGGTTGCGCCGGGTGAGGTCACGCGCGCGCCTCCCCTTCTCCCCTTGTGGGAGAAGGTGGATCGGCGCGCAGCGCCGAGACGGATGAGGGGTGTTGGACGGAATGATGGATCGATGATTTGAACGCAGGCGGGCGCCAAGCTGGAGCACCCCTCATCCGTCGCCTTCGGCGACACCTTCTCCCACAAGGGGAGAAGGGGGAGCCGCGGAGAACCACCCTCAAGTAATCACGCTCGGCTTGTCGCGGCCGGTGTGGCTCTTGATACCGGCAATGTCGTCCGCCGCGGCGATGAGGTCGGCGAGCGCTTCCTGGGTGTCGAGATCGTGCCTTGCCTGATCCGGCTCGTAGCGCTCGATATAGACGCGCAGCGTGGCGCCGGAGGTGCCGGTGCCGGAGAGGCGGAAGACGACGCGCGAGCCGCCCTCGAACAGGATCCTGATGCCCTGGTTCTTGCTCACCGAGCCGTCGACCGGATCGTGATAGGCGAAGTCGTCGGCGGTGGCGATCTTCAGGCCGCGCACGCTGGTGCCAGGCAGCGAGGCGAGCTTGGCGCGCAGTTCATCGACCAGCCTGTTGGCGCGGTCGGTGTCGACCTCCTCATAGTCGTGGCGCGAATAGTAGTTGCGGCCGTAAGTCGCCCAATGCTCGGTGACGATCTGCTTGGCGCTCTCGCCGCGCACGGCGAGGATGTTGAGCCAAAGAAGCACCGCCCACAGTCCGTCTTTCTCGCGCACGTGGTTGGAGCCGGTGCCGGCGCTTTCCTCGCCGCAGATCGTCGCCATGCCGGCGTCGAGCAGATTGCCGAAGAACTTCCAGCCGGTCGGCGTCTCGTAGATGCCGATGCCGAGCTTCTCGGCGACGCGGTCGGCGGCACCGCTGGTCGGCATCGAGCGGGCGATGCCCTTGAGGCCGTCCTTGTAGCCCGGCGCCAGATGCGCATTGGCGGCGAGCATCGCCACCGAATCCGACGGCGTGACGAAGATGCCCTTGCCGATGATCAGGTTGCGGTCGCCGTCACCGTCGGAGGCGGCGCCGAAGTCCGGCGCGTCCGCCCCCATCATCTCGTCATAGAGATGCTTGGCATGCACAAGGTTCGGGTCCGGGTGGTGGCCGCCGAAGTCCGGCAGCGGCTTGAAGTTGCGGCAGGTACCGCTCGGCGCGCCGAGCCGGCGCTCGAGGATCTCCTTGGCATAGGGGCCGGTCACCGCATGCATGGCGTCGAAGCGCATGCGGAAGCCGTATTTGAAGTTGGCGCGGATGGCATCGAAGTCGAAAAGGTTTTCCATCAGCTCGGCATAGTCGCTGACCGGATCGATAACCTCGACCGTCATGCCGCCGGCCTTGACCGTGCCGATCGTGTCGATGTCAATCGCGCCGATATCGGCGATCTTGAAGCTCGAAATCGTCTTGGTCTTCTCGAAGATCGCGTCGGTAATCTTCTCCGGCGCCGGGCCGCCATTGCCGGCATTGTATTTGATGCCGAAATCCTCGTGCGGGCCGCCCGGATTGTGGCTGGCCGACAGGATGATGCCGCCGAAGGTCTTGTATTTGCGAATGATGTTGGAGGCGGCCGGCGTCGAGAGGATGCCGCCCTGCCCGACCATCACCTTGCCGAAGCCGTTGGCGGCAGCCATGGCGATGGCCTTCTGGATGACCTCGCGGTTGTAGAAGCGGCCGTCGCCGCCGATCACCAGCGTCTCGCCCTCGAACCCTTCCAGAGCGTCGAAGATCGACTGGATGAAGTTCTCCGCATAGTGCTCCTGCTGGAACACAGGCACCTTCTTGCGCAGGCCGGAGGTGCCGGGCTTCTGGTCAAGATAGGGTTTGGTGGCGACGGTCCGTATCATGATTCAGGCAACCCTTTTCGAAAGCAGCAGGCGATAGAGTTCGACATATTTCTCGGCGCTCCTGTCCCAGGAGACATCGGCCTTCATGCCCTGGCGCTGGATCGAGCTCCAAACGGCGGGATTGGCATGCGCGCTGACCAGCCGGTGGATGGCATGGACGAGCGCGCCGCCATTGTTCGGCGCGAACTGGAAGCCGGTCGCAACGCCAGCCGATATCGCCGCTTCGTTGGCGTCGATGATGGTGTCGGCGAGCCCGCCGGTGCGGGCGACGACCGGCACGCAGCCATAGCGCAGGCCGTAGAGCTGGGTCAGCCCGCAAGGCTCGAAACGCGACGGGATGACGATGGCGTCGCAGCCGCCCTGCATGATGTGCGAGAGCGCCTCGTCATAGCCGACGACGACGCCGATGCGGCCGCGATGGCGGGCGGCGGCAGCAAGCAGCGCGCCTTCGAGGCCGGCGTCGCCGGAGCCGAGGATGGCCAGGCGCGCGCCGGCCGCGACGATGCCGTCGACGACCGCAGCCAAAATGTCCATGCCCTTCTGCCAGGTCAGCCGGCTGACGACGCAGACGATCGGACTGTCGTCACTCTCGAGATTGAAACGGTCCTCAACCGCCTTGCGGTTCTTGGCCCGCGCAGCAAGCGTCTCGGCCGAATAATTGGCCACAAGATGCTTGTCGGTCTCGGGATTCCAGATGTCGACATCGATGCCGTTGACGATGCCATGGAGATCGGTGGCGCGCATGTTGATCAGCCCGTCAAGGCCCATGCCGAATTCGGGTGAACGGATCTCCTGCGCATAGGTCGGGCTCACCGTGGTGATCGCCCAGGCGGCCTGCAGACCGGCCTTGAGATAGCCGACGCCGCCGTAATATTCGACGCCGTCGAGCGCCATCGCCACGCCCGGCAGGCCGAGCTCACCAAAGATGCCGGCGCCGAACTGGCCCTGGAAGGCGAGGTTGTGCACGGTGATCAGCGACGGCACGCCGACCGCCTTGCCGTAGCGCATATAGGCAAGCGCCATCGCCGACTGCCAGTCATGGGCGTGCACGATGTCGGGCTGGTAGCCGGAGATGACGCCGCCGGCGATGTCGCCGCCAACCTGGCTGAGCGCGGCGAAGCGCCGCCAATTGTCTGGCCAGTCGGCGCCGGTGGCATTGCCATAGGGGCCGCCCGGGCGGTCGAACAGATGCGGCGCGTCGAGCACAAAGAGGTCGAGTCCGGCGATCTGAACGGCATGGATGGAGGCTTTGCCACCCTGCAGCAGCGGATACTGGTAGACGGCCTTCTTTTTCTTGAAGGCGGCCATCACCTGAGGGTAGCCGGGGATGAGGGTGCGCATGGCGACGCCCTTGCCGGCCAGCGCGATCGGCAAAGCGCCGGTCACGTCGGCGAGCCCGCCGGTCTTGATCAGCGGGAAGATTTCGGGCGTGACCGACAGAACCTGCATGCGCTTAATGATCCCATCCTGTCTACAGTTTTAGCTTGTCGAGCATGTCCTGGGTGACGAGGCAAATGCCCTTCTCCGAGACGCGGAAGCGCTTAGCGTCGAGGGCGGCATCCTCGCCCACCACCAGCCCTTCCGGGATGCGCACGCCATGGTCGATGACGACGCGCTTCAGCCTGGCGTTACGGCCGACATGCACGTCCGGCAGCATGACGACTTCTTCGAGCGTCGAATAGGAATTGATGCGCGCGCCGGTGAAGATCAGGCTTTTCTTCAGTGAAGCGCCGGAGACGATGCAGTCGCCCGAGACCAGTGAGGAAACCGCGGAGCCGCGCCTGCCATCCTCGTCATGCACGAATTTTGCCGGCGGCTTCAATTCGGCATAGGTCCAGATCGGCCAGTCGCGGTCGTAGAGGTCGAGTTCGGGCGTGACGTCGGTCAGGTCGATATTGGCCTCCCAATAGGCGTCGACCGTGCCGACGTCGCGCCAGTAGGCCTCGTTCTCGGCCGTCGAGCGCACGCAGGATTTGGCGAAGCGGTGCGCGATCGCCTTACCGTGCTGGACGACATAGGGGATGATGTCCTTGCCGAAGTCGCGGCTGGAGCCGGGCTCGGCGGCGTCGCGGCGCAGCTGCTCCATCAGGAATTTGGTCTTGAACACATAGATGCCCATCGAGGCCAGGGCGAAGTCCGGCTTGTCCGGGATGCCGGGCGGGTCGGCCGGCTTCTCGATGAAGGAGATGATGGTGTCCTTGGCATCGACATGCATGACGCCGAAGCCGGTCGCTTCCATGCGCGGCACTTCGAGGCAGCCGACGGTGACGTCGGCATTGGCGTCGACGTGCTGGCGCAGCATCAGCTCGTAGTCCATCTTGTAGATGTGGTCGCCGGCCAGGATCACCATGTATTCGGGGCCATAGGCCTCGATGATGTCGATGTTCTGGTAGACGGCGTCGGCCGTGCCTTCATACCACTGCGTCTCGGAGACGCGCTGGCTGGCCGGCAGGATGTCGAAGCTCTCGTTTCGCTCGGGGCGCAGGAAGTTCCAGCCGCGCTGCAGGTGGCGGATCAGCGAATGCGCCTTGTACTGGGTGGCAACGCCGAGGCGGCGAATGCCGGAGTTCAGCGCATTGGACAGCGCGAAATCGATGATGCGCGTCTTGCCGCCGAAATAGACCGCGGGCTTGGCGCGGCGGTCGGTCAGTTCCTTGAGACGGCTGCCGCGCCCGCCGGCCAGCACGTAGGCCATGGCATCACGTGCCAGCGGCTGGGTTCTTTTCAAGTCTGCCATTTTTACCCTCCCAAATTACGGCATCGTTCAGTCCGGGACAAATTCGAGCATGATCGTCGACAGTGGCGGCAAAAGCATCGTCGCCGATACGCCTCCACCTTCCGCCCTGGCCTCGACCACGCCGCCATTGCCCTTGCCCGAACCGCCATAGGCCGAAGCGTCTGTGTTGATGATCTCGCGCCATTTGCCGGCCTTCGGCAGCGGCACGCGGTAATTTTCCCGCGGTACCGGCGTGAAGTTGGAGATGACGGCGATCGGATTGCCGTCTGGCGCGCTGCGCAGCCAGGCGAACACCGAATTCTCGCTGTCGTCGACGATCAGCCAGGAAAAGCCCTCCGGTTCACAGTCGCGCGCATGCAGCGCCGGACGCGAGCGGTAGAGATAATTGAGGTCGCGCACTGTCTGCCAGATACCGCGATGCGGAGCGTGGTCAAGCAAGTCCCAGTCTAGGGCCCGCGCCTCGCTCCATTCGCGCCGCTGGGCGAATTCCTGGCCCATGAACAGGAGCTTCTTGCCGGGGTAACCCCACATGAAGGCGTAATAGGCGCGCAAGGTCGCGAATTTCTGCCAGTCGTCGCCGGCCATCTTGCCCAGCAGCGTGCCCTTGCCGTGCACGACCTCGTCATGGGAGAGCGGCAGCACGAAGTTCTCGGAGAAGGCGTAGACAAGTCCGAAGGTGATGTCGTTGTGGTGATGCTTGCGGTAGATCGGCTCCTTGGAGAAATACTCCAGCGTGTCGTGCATGAAGCCCATGTTCCACTTGAAGCCGAAGCCCAGCCCGCCCTCATGCACCGGCCGCGACACTTTCGGCCATGAGGTCGATTCCTCGGCGATCGTCACCACGCCGGGATGGTGGCCGTAGACCTCCTTGTTCATCTTCTGCAGGAAGGCGACTGCCTCGAGGTTTTCGCGTCCGCCCTTCTCGTTGGGGATCCATTCGCCGGCCTTGCGCGAATAGTCGAGGTAGAGCATCGAGGCCACCGCGTCGACCCGCAAACCGTCGACATGGTATTTCTCGGCCCAGAACAGCGCGTTGTTGACCAGGAACGACACCACCTCGCGGCGGCCGAAATTGTAGATCGCGGTGTTCCAGTCGGGGTGGAAGCCCTGGCGCGGATCCTCGTGCTCGTAGAGCGCAGTGCCGTCGAAGCGGGCGAGGCCATGCGCATCGACGGGAAAATGCGCCGGCACCCAGTCGAGGATAACGCCGATGCCGGCACGATGCGCGCCGTCGACGAAACGGGCAAAGCCGTCGGGGTCGCCGAAACGGGCGGTCGGCGCGTAGAGGCCGGTGGTCTGGTAGCCCCACGACGGGTCGTAGGGGTGCTCGGAGATCGGCAGGAATTCGATATGGGTGAAGCCGGTGTCGGCGACGTAGGGGATCAGCCGCGCGGCGAGTTCGTCCCAGCTCAGGAACGTGCCGTCGTCGCGAAGCTGCCAGGAGCCGGCGTGGACCTCGTAGATCGAGATCGCCTCGCGCCTGGGGTCGGCACTGCGCCAGAACGTGCGGTGCGCCTCGTCGCCCCACTCATGCGCCATCGGCGGCGCCGTCACCGACGCGGTGGCCGGGCGCAGTTCCGACTCGAAGGCGAACGGGTCGGCCTTCAGCGGCAGCCTCACGCCGTCGGGGGCGATGATCTCGAACTTGTAGGGCTGGCCCGCGCCGATATCGGGGATGAACAGTTCCCAGATGCCGGTGTCGCGGCGGTCGCGCATGGTGTGCCGGCGCCCGTCCCATTCGTTGAACGCGCCGACCACCGAGACGCGCCGCGCATTGGGCGCCCAGACGGCGAAATGCACGCCGGTGGCGCCCTCATGGTCGATGACATGGGCGCCGAGCTTGTCGAAGAGCCTCAGATGCGAGCCCTCGGCAATATAGTAGTCGTCCAACGGGCCGAGCACCGGACCGAAGGAATAGGGATCGGTCAGCCACCAGTCGCCGCCGGCATTCCTGGCGTGATAGCGCAGCGGCTGACGCTTCCTGAGCGTGAGCTTGCCCTCGAAGAAACCCGAATCGTCGCGTCGCGACAGCTCGCCTGCCGCCTTGCCGCTCAGCGTGTAGGCGGTGACGAGCTCGGCGTTCGGGACAAAGCAGCGGGCAACAAAACCCTTGCCGGCCTCATGCACGCCGAGAACCGCGAAGGGATCGCCATGCGTGCCGGCGACAATCGCCGCGACATCGCCGGCTGGCGCCAGTCCGTCCGGCCCGCTCGTCGCAGCGGTCGCGCGCGGCTTCCTCATCAGGCGGTCGCCCTCCCTGGGCACTCGTACTCAAATACTAGCGGAGGTTTGACTTCGACATCTGCATCGCCGACTGGTCCTGGATCGGTCGCAAGTGTCAAACTCACTCCACTAGGGGCCACGTTGTTCGTGACCTCATGCAATCATATCAGACGGGCACGTTCCAGATTTCTTTCGCATATTGGCGGATCGTGCGATCGGAAGAGAACCAGCCGACGCGGGCGACGTTGCGGATGGCGCGCGCGTACCAGTCGGGGCTGTTGCGCCAGACGGTATCGACCTCGCGCTGGGTGGCCGCGTAAGTGTCGAAGTCGGCCGCCACCATGAACCAGTCGCTGTTGTAGAGGCCGTCGATCAATGCGCGGTAGCGCTGCGGATCGTCAGGCGAGAAGACGCCCGAGGAGATGGCAGCGAGCGCCTGCGAAAGTTCCGGCGAGCCTTCGATCACCGCGCGCGGATTGTAGCCGTTGTTGCGCCGCTCGGCGACCTCGGCGGTGGTCAGGCCGAAGATGAAGATGTTGTCGTCGCCGACGCATTCCTTGATCTCGACATTGGCGCCGTCCAGCGTGCCGATGGTCAGCGCGCCGTTCAGCGCGAACTTCATGTTGCCGGTGCCGGAGGCTTCCATGCCCGCGGTCGAGATCTGCTCGGAAAGGTCCGCGGCCGGCATCAGCACTTCGGCCAGGCTGACATTGTAGTTCGGCACGAACACGACCTTGAGCAGGCCGCGCACCGCCGGATCGCGGTTGATGACCCTGGCGACGTCGTTGGCGAGTTTGATGATCAGCTTGGCGTTGTGGTAGCTCGGCGCCGCCTTGCCGCCGAAGAATTTTACGCGCGGCATCCAGTCGCGTTCGGGATGCGAGCGGATCTGGTCGTAGAGGGCGACGGCTTCCAGGATGTTGAGCAGCTGGCGCTTGTATTCGTGGATGCGCTTGACCTGAATGTCGAACAGCGCCGAGGGGTCGAGCTTGATGCCGAGCCGGTCGGCGACCAGGTTGGCGAGCCTCGACTTGTTCGCCCGCTTCACCGCCGCGAACTTCTCGCGGAAGGTGGCGTCGCCGGCAAAGGCGTCGAGCCCCTTGATGGCGTCGATATCGTCGAGGAAGCGGTCGCCGATCGCCTCGCGGGCAAGCGCGGTGAGGCCGGGATTGCACTGGATCAGCCAGCGCCGCGGCGTGATGCCGTTGGTCTTGTTGTTGATGCGGTCGGGATAGAGCTTGTGGAGGTCGGCGAACACCGTCTCCTTCATCAGCTCGGTGTGCAGCGCCGAGACGCCGTTGATCGAATGGGAGCCGACGAAGGCCAGATTGCCCATGCGCACGCGGCGGTCGCCATTCTCCTGGATCAGCGAGATGCGGCTGATCTGCTCGCCCGAGAACTTGTTGGTGGCGCGCGCCTCCAGAAGCACCTCGGCATTGATGGCGTAGACGATCTGCATGTGGCGCGGCAGCAGCCGCTCGAACAGCGGCACCGGCCAGCTTTCCAGCGCCTCCGGCAGCAGCGTGTGGTTGGTGTAGCCGAAGGTGCGTTTGGTGATGTCCCAGGCCTGGTCGAAATCCATGCCGTGGACGTCCATCAGGAGCCGCATCAGTTCGGGCACGGCGATCGCCGGATGGGTGTCGTTGAGATGGATCGCCGCCTTGTCGGGCAGCGACTGCAGGTCGCCATATTGGCTGAGATGGCGCTGCACGATGTCCTGCAGCGAGGCGGTGGAGAAGAAATACTCCTGGCGCAGCCTGAGCTCCTGCCCGGCCATGTGGGAATCGGCGGGATAGAGCACGCGCGACAGGGCGTCGGCCTTGTTGCTTTCGGCCAGCGCGCCGATGTGGTCGCCGGCGTTGAACTTGTCGAGCAGGATCGGATCGATCGGCATGCCGGACCACAGCCGCAGCGTGTTGACGCGGTTGGCCCGCCAGCCGGCGACCGGCGTGTCGTAGGCGACGGCCAGCACATGCTCGGTCGGCTTCCAGACGTGGCGCTCGAGCCTGCCGTCCTTGGAGGTGATCGATTCCACCGAGCCGCCGAAGCCGACCTCGAACGAGCGCTCGCGGCGCTCGAACTCCCAGGGATTGCCGTGATCGAGCCAGGTTTCCGGCAGCTCCACCTGCCAGCCGTCATGGATCTCCTGGCGGAACATGCCGTTGGCGTAGCGGATGCCGTAGCCATGCGCCGGAATGCCGACGGTGGCCATGCTTTCCATGAAGCAGGCAGCGAGCCGGCCGAGGCCGCCATTGCCGAGCGCGGCATCGGGTTCGAGCCCGGCGATCAGGTCGAGGTCGACGCCGAGCGAGCGCAACGCCTCGCGCATGTTGTCCATCAGGCCGAGATTGGAGAATGCGTCGCGCATCAGGCGGCCGATGAGGAATTCCAGCGACAGGTAGTAGACGCGCTTTTCCTGCTGGGCGTAGGCCTCCTGCGTGGCCTGCATCCACTGATCGACGACGCGGTCGCGCACGACCTTGATCGATGCGGTGAGCCAGTCGTACTGGGTGGCGACGTTGGTGCCCTTGCCGACCCTGTATTTGAGGGCCAGCAAGACCTCGTCGGCGAGCGTCTTGGGGTCGTGGATTTCCAGGATGGGAGCTTCGGTCGTCATCGCGCTTGTCATGTCGCCTCTCGTGCGGTTGCCATGATCATACCGGCTTTCACGGTTCCTCCCACCCTACCCC
>NZ_RZOF01000020.1:0-36078 GCF_003998955.1 Mesorhizobium sp. M4B.F.Ca.ET.017.02.2.1
ACCTGGAGCACCCGTCCACGGTTCATGACGGCAATGCGATCGGACATTGCCAGGGCCTCCTCCTGATCGTGCGTCACGAAGATAAAAGTGATGCCGGTTTCGGTTTGGAGCCGCTTCAGTTCGACCTGCATTTCCTTTCTCAGCTTGTAGTCGAGGGCCGACAACGGTTCATCGAGCAAAAGCACTTCCGGTTGCGGAGCCAGAGCGCGGGCCAGGGCGACACGCTGCTGTTGCCCGCCGGAGATTTCACTGGTCCGCCGGTCGGCAAGCGTTTCCATCCGCACGAGTTTCAGCATCGCGGCCACGCGATCCACGCTCCGGGACTTCGTCCAGCCCAGCATTTTCAGTCCGAAACCGATGTTCTCGGCGACAGACATGTGGGGAAAGAGTGCGTAGTTCTGGAAAACCGTGTTGATGGGCCGCCGAAACGGCGGAAGCGCCGCAATGTCCTTGCCGCGGAGCAGGATTTGTCCATTGGTCGGAAAGTTGAACCCGGCGATCAGCCTCAGAAGGGTCGTTTTTCCGCAGCCGGACGGACCCAGCAACGTAAAGAACTCGTTTTCGGCAATGTCGATCGACACATCGTCAAGCGCCAGAAAGGCCGAAGCGCCGGTCCCATAACTCTTATGCAGGCCGATCGCCTGGACCGCCAGGCGACGATCGGCGGTTTGCGGGTGGATGGGTTGGGACAATGCCAGCATATCAGGCCTCGAAGGTCACGCGACCGCCGCAGACGGTGAGTGCGGGTGAGAGGGTGTTGATCTCCTCGGGTGAAACGGCCTCGATATCGCCGGACAGGAGGACAAAATCGGCGAAATGACCGGGTTTGAGTTGTCCCTTCCGGTCCTCCGCGTGTTCGGCATAGGCGCCTTCGATCGTGTAGGCCGCAATCGCCTCGTGGACGGTGTAGCTCTGGTCTGGCAGATGCGGCGCCCAGGGCTTGCGGTTGACGGCCGCGTGGATGCCAGCCAGGACATCAATTCGCGCCACCGGCCAATCCGACGCGAAGACAACATGGGCTCCCGCCTGCTTTAAGGTCCGCCAGGCATAGGCAAGCGGCCAGCGATAGGGCCCGATGCGGGTCTTGGCCGGTTCAAGCGGGAAATCCATCACGCCTGGGGGATGCGGCGGCTGCATGGATGCGATCGCGCCAAGGGCAGCAAAGCGCGGAATGTCGGTGGGCTGGATGACCTCGATGTGCTCGACCCGGTGGCGCGCGTCCCGCGGGCCATTGGCCTTCACGGCGGCTTCATAGCCGTTCAGGACCGAGCGCACCGCGCCGTCGCCGATCGCGTGCACGGCGATCTGCAAACCGCGCCGGTCCGCCTCGATCGCCATTTCCGTGAATTGGGCCTGGGTGAAGAGCGGTTCCCCGGTGAAGTCGGGCCTGTCAGCATAGCCGTCGACGAGATAAGCGGTGTAGCCTTCGATCACGCCGTCATAAAACGCCTTCACGAGACCGGAATTCAGCCAGTCTCCGCGATAGTCGTCATTCATGCGGGACGCCTTTTCCAGCATGGCCACCGTCATGAAGTTCTTGAAATGGAAGGGAACCTTGACGCGGCAGAGCAGGGCGCCCTGTTCCTGGATCTCGGTGAGCAGTTCCAGCGTGTAAAGATTTCCGTCCATGTTGTGGATCGACGTGATCCCGTGCCTGGCGCACCAGGCCAGGGCGGCTTTTATGGATGCCCGGTCCAGCGCCCTTTCCTCTGGCGTTGGCGGTTCGGGCGGCTCGCCTCCCGTGGAAAGCCCCAGCGACGAACGAAAGGTGCCGGCATAGACATTGACCGGTCCGAAGGCCTCGACTTCGCGCAGTTCGCCGGTGGCGAGGGCGTCCCCGCCCATGACCACCTCGTTGCCGGGCCCCAGTGCCTTTCCATGGAGAAGCCCGACTTCCTTGAGCAGTATGGTATTCGCCCACATCGTGTGATGGTCGAAGGCCACGAAGGCCAGCGGCCGGTCATCGAGAATGCTGTCGAGGAAATGCCGGTCGATCGGCCTGCCGTCGAGCATGTCGTAATCGGCACCTTGGCAGAAAAGGACCTTCGCCTCCGGATTTGCCGCCGCGTGAGCCCGCACTTTGTCGCGGATCGCGGCTTCACCCTTCGTGCCCGTCAGCAACAGGTCATTGAGGATGGCGCCGCCGCCAAACACATGCATGTGCGCTTCGATGAAGCCCGGCAGCACGCTTCGGCCGGCAGCGTCGATTATCCGCGTCGAATTGCCGGCAAGCGGCAGCACTTCGGTTGCGTCGCCAACAGCGAGGATTCGTCCGTTGGCGATTGCCATCGCAGAAGCCGTCGGCCGGGCCGGGTCCATGGTCAGAATTCTTGCGTTCGTGACCACCATGTCTGCTTGCATCAATGACGTTCCCCCAGCCTGCCCAATTCCCCTTTCGGGTAGGGCAGCAATTGACTACACTTTTTGCATACTTTGTTGTATACACTATGCGCTTGCGAATGCGCGAGTCAACCGGTACCTATTTGCCGCGTTGACGCCAGCCGGTGTTAGGAGCCCCGATGAACGACGTTGCCCGCGGCCATTTGCGTCAGTCGACCTATGAATCGATCAAGGCGATGATCGTGACCGGGCAGCTGTCACCGGGTAGGCGAATTACGGAACTCGAGCTCGTCGAACAGCTTCAGGTCAGCCGGACGCCGGTGCGCGAGGCGCTCAATCGATTGGAGCGTGACGGGCTTGTGGTCGAACGTCCCCGCACCGGATTTGCGGTGGTTCAATTTGACGAGACGATGCTTCGGAATGTGTTCGACATCCGGGCTGAGCTGGACGCCTATGCGACGACCTTGGCGATCGCCCGCATCACCCTCGATGAAGTGGAGCTGCTGCGCGGCTTGGTCGCGGACTGCGAGCGCCTGGCGCAAACCGATTCGGCTCCTCGCGCCCGGCTGGAAGAGATGCAGACCGGCATGGAAATCCATCGCGCAATCGCGCGATTTAGCGCCAACGCCATGCTCGCGGAAATGCTGAACGGACTTTTGGACAAGTGCCAGGTCTATGTCTGGATGGAGTTGACCCAGTTGAACGACTGGAAGGCGGCGCGTGACGACCATCACATGATCGTTGAAGCGATCGCTGCCGGGGACGCCGACACGGCCTGCCGCGAATCCCGCCGTCATATCCGGCAATCGAGGGATGGCATCCTGGACCTCATGCTCAGGCAGCGCGATCTGCGCGACCTGTATCTATCCCGGACCGAGGAGTTGCAGACGCGGCCGGGTCTGGCTGTTTAGGCTTCGCAAAATTGACGTTTCTGCTGGTGTCATCTGCCGGGACATCTGGCGCTGTGTGACGTGGCGGATGCGGACATGCCATCGACGCTTGTCCCGCCATTCGGCGAAGAATTGGCAGGGAGACGCCAGCACCATGATGCACTCGGACCAGATCCATATCGATGCGGATATCGTTCGCGCGATGGTCTTCGACCAGTTCCCGGAGCACCGCCACGAGAAGATCGAGCAGCTTGGCGCGATCGGTACGGTCAATGCAATCTTCAGGATCGGATCGAGTGTAGCGGCAAGATTCCCGCTGCGTGCGATGGCGCCTGTCGAGTGCGCCAATATGCTGCGCAACGAAGCCGCGGCCATGACCGAGTTTGCCGCGCATTCTTCGGTTGCCTGTCCTCGACCGCTCGGGCTTGGTCAACCGGGCCCGCTCTATCCGCTGCCTTGGGCAATGCAGAGTTGGATAGAAGGTGACGTTGCCACGCACGATGGGCTTGCTGCTTGCGCGACCTTCGCACGCGACATTGCCAGGCTGATTGCGTCGCTGCGGGCAGCGGACACCGATGGACGTCGTTTTGATGGGCAAGGGAGGGGCGGCAGTCTTCCGGACCACGACGAGTGGATGTCGATCTGTTTCAACAACAGCGAGGGTCTCCTAGACGTGTCTCGGCTCCGCCGCATCTGGGCCCGGCTGCGTGAACTGCCGCCATCCGGTCCCGACGTTATGAGCCATCGCGATCTTATTCCGGCCAACCTGCTGGTGCGTGGGGACCGCCTTGTTGGTGTGCTCGACTGCGGCAGCTTCGGACCGGCCGACCCGGCCTTGGATCTTGTCGCCGCATGGCATCTTTTTGATCGCAGTCGGCGCGAAACCGTGCGTGCCCATCTTGGATCAAGCCAGCTCGAGTGGCAGCGCGGAGCGGCATGGGCCTTCCAGCAGGCGATGGGCCTGGTCTGGTACTATCGGAGCACCAACCCCGCCATGAGTGCCCTTGGCCGCTCGACGCTCTCCCGCATCATCGACGATCTGGAAATCTGATCCGAACCTGGGCGTCGTTCGGGCCTAAGTTCCTTCACAAGCGCAGGGACCCTGCGTAGCGGCAGCTCATGACCGCTCGTGCAGCAAGGCGGCGTGGGCGACCAATGCATCGATGATCACGCGCATGCGCGGCGGTACGACGCGGCCGGCGCTCCACAGCAGGTGGATGGGGGCAGTGTCCACGGCCGAGCTCATCAGCACTGGCACCAGCTCGCCGCGACGCAAGTTGTTGCCGGCGAGCCAGTCGGGCAGGAAAGCAATGCCGCAGCCGGCGACCGCCGCCTGCAACAGCGCATCGCCGTCGCCGATCATCAGCCTGGCTTGTGGCTGGTAGAGCATGGTTCCGTTGCCATCGGGCAGTGGCCATGGGTTGATGAAATCGCGCCGGGCGTAGACCAGCAGCGCATGCTGGGCCAGCCCTTGGATATCGGCGGGTGTCCCGGCCGTGGCCAGGTAGGCGGGGCTGGCGCACAGCAGCGAACGCTGCGTGCCCAGCCGTCGGGCGGTCAGTGAGGCATTGTCCGCGAGAGGGCCGAGGCGCACGGCGAGGTCGATGCCGTCGTCGACAAGGTCGGCGCGGTGGTCATCGAAGCCGATCTCGAGCCGGAGCGCCGGATGGTCCTTGGCCAGCCCGAACAGCACCGGCGCCACCCAGCGGCGGCCAAAGGCCAGCGGCAGAGCTAGCCGCACCACGCCCGCCGGCGCCTGTCGCCCGGCGGCGATGACGTCCTGTGCCTCGCTGAGCCCCGCAAGCGCGCGCCGGCAGGCCTCGTAGTAGATCTCGCCGTCGGCCGTCAGGCTCAAGCGGCGGGTTGTCCGGTTGAGCAGGCGCACGCCCAGCCGCTGCTCGAGCTGCAGCACCTTGCGACCGACGGCCGATTTGGTCAGGCGTAGCCGCGCCGCCGCTGCGGTAAAGCTGCCCGCATCGACGGCTTCGACGAAGGCGAGGGCGCCCCCAAGGCTGCCAACTATGAGGCTCATTGTATATCCAAACGCAACGATCTGCCGACAAATTCGCACCATTGTAGCTGAATGCGCGATGGTAATACAGGCCGGACAGGGTTGGAGATGCGCAATGGATGACATGACTGAAGCCTGGTGCATGACCGGGTTTGGGCTCGACAAGCTGGTACGCGGGGCGGTGCCGTTGCCGTCGGTCGGTCGGCGCGCGCTGTTGGTCGCGGTGCGCGCGGTGGCGCTCAACTTCAAGGACCTGCTGTTGATCGATGGCAAGTTGCCGGCGATGTCGCTGCCCTTCGTGCCGGCGTCGGACGCGGTGGGCGAGGTGGTCGCCATCGGGTCTGATGTGACGCGTTTCCGCGTCGGCGACCGCGTGTTAGGGCAGGTGATTGCCGACTGGGCCGACGGCGATGGGCCGCCGGTGTTGCACAGACAGACGCTGGGATTGTCGCTGCCGGGCGTGCTGGCGCGCCACGTCGTGTTCGGCGAGGACGCCGCCGTGCCGGCGCCGGCTTCGCTTGGCGACGAGGAAGCAGCGACTTTGCCAATCGCGGCGCTCACCGCCTGGTCGGCGTTGGTCGAGTCCAGACGGTCGCGGCCGGGCACGACTGTGCTTATCGAAGGAACCGGCGGCGTGGCGCTATTTGCACTGCAATTCGCGCTGGCCTTCGGGCAAGTCCCTATCCTGCTGTCGCGCCACGCCGACAAGCTCGAACGCGCCCGGATGCTAGGGGCAAGGCTTTGCCTCGACACCGGCGCCAACCCCGACTGGACCGCACAAGTGCGGACGCTTACGGGCGGGCGCGGGGTCGACCATGTACTGGAGCTGATCGGCGGCGCCAATCTGCGGCAATCGATCGAGACAGTGGCAGCCGGCGGGCTTGTATCCCTCATCGGCCAGCTGGCGGGTACCGAACTGGCCGTGCCGACACCGCTGCTGACGCGCAACCGCATTACGCTGCAGGGCATCGCCACGGGCTCGCGACGGCAGTTCGAGCGCATGAATGTGGCAATCGAGGCGCTGGGCGTCAGACCGGTGATCGATGCCGTCTATCCCTTCGAGGCGGTCCACGAGGCTTTCGAGCACCAGCGGCGCGGGCCGTTCGGCAAGGTCGTGGTCAGTCTGGGCCAAATGCCGAGCTAGACAGGCATCCCACCCTGATCGTTTTCGCGACGCCGTTGCAGAGCTTCCCTTACCGCGCGCACGACATCAGCGTTGTCGGGAAAGTATCCCTTGCGCCTCGATGTCACGACCTGACCGGCCACCGCGACCTGGAATACGCCCCCTTTGCCGCGCTGGTCTTGCGCCCCGGCAACGACTGCTGCGGTACCTGGACATCATCTCGGATCGGCTCGCTACCGATGGCTATGTTAGGGGCTGCCTGATCGGCGACTTCAGCCTGGAGGTGGTCCAGGAGAGCGAGCCGCTGCGCCAACATCTCGTCGCGATGTACCGGGAGTGGCTTCAGCCCTTTAGCGACTGCATCGCGGAGGCCCAGGCTGCCGGGGAAATCGACAGCACGTTCACTCCACGGGATCTGGCGGAGTTTCTTCTTGCCTCCTGGGAAGGCGCGATCCTGCGCATGAAAGTGGAGCGTTCCGGCGAACCGCTCCGACGGTTCAAGGACATCGCCTTCGCTACCGTTTTTGGTCCGCCATAATTTTCCGATTTGACACTAAGGGGTGGCAAGAACGTCTATCAGGATCTGGCTTTTCGCCACTCCTCGTACTCTCCGCGGGCATCGTCATGCAGCGGATAATAGCGTTGCAACGACCCGCCCTGCATGAGCTTTTCGCGCGAGAATTCCTCCCAATCGTGATGCTTCTGCGCCTCTTCGATCACCTTCGCAGCCATTGCGACGGGAACCACCACCACCCCGTCATCGTCGGCAACGATGATGTCGCCGGGGATCACCGTGACATTGCCGCATGCAATCGGAACGTTGACGGCATTGGGATAGATGCTGGTCTGCACATGGTAATTGGGCGTCCAGCCGCGCAGCCATAGGGGCAGATCGAGCTTCTCGACATTGGGCCGATCGCGCATGCACCCGTCGATGACGATGCCAGCGCCGCCTCTGCCCTTGAAATAGGTCGACATCATATCGCCGAAGACACCCGAACTCATGTCACCGCGCGCGTCGACCACGACCACATCGCCCTCCTGAGCGTGGTAGAGCACGTGCCGGTGCAGTTGCGTCTCCGGATCGGCATATTCTCCCTCGGAGAAGAGGTCGGGCCGCTGCGGCAGGAACTGCAGCGTCAGCGCCGGGCCGACGATCGACTTGCCGTGGTTCTGCGCCACCGGACCGACCATATGCGGATTGCGGAATCCCATGTGACCAAGCGTGCCGGCAACGGTCGCGGCGCCGATCTCCCTCAGCGCGTCGATCAGGTCCTTGGACGGCCGGGTGATGTCGGGGCTATGGGTCATGGTGGACTCCGGTTGACGCTGGGCTACCAGTTCGTGACAGAACCATCGCGGCGCTTGAGGTGGGGTGCTTCCCAGAAACGGAAACTCTGCGCCTGGATCGCCGCCTCGTTGATCTCGACGCCGAGCCCCGGCAGATCGCTGACCGGATAGTCGGGGCCGTCGAGCTGTGGTTGCACCGGGAAGAACTCGGAACTGTCGAAGCCCAGCTTTCTTTCCGGCGCCCTGGTCTCGAGCCAGGCGAAATTCGGCACCGCGGCGGCGAGATGTATGGTCGCGGCGGTGCACACCGGACCAAGGGGATTGTGCGGCATCAGGTCCACATAGTGCGCCTCGCTCCAGCCCGCGACCTTCATCGCTTCGGTGAGCCCGCCGACGTTGCAGACATCGAGCCGATTGAACTGATGGATGCCGCGCTCGATGTAGGGCAGGAATTGCCACTTGCTGGCAAATTCCTCGCCGATGGCGAATGGGATGTCGGTCATCGTACGCAGGGATTCGTAGGCCTCCGGCGTCTCGTCCCGTATCGGCTCCTCGAGGAAATCAAGCACGCCGCGGCCGAGCTTGTTGCAGAAGCTTGCCGCCTCGGCCACCGACAGCCGATGATGGTAGTCGATGCCGAGCACGAGGTCGTTGCCCAGCGCCTCGCGCGCCCTGTTCAGCATGCTTGCGGTAGCGCCGATCGACTCGCGCGGCTCGAAGATGTCCCTGCTGCTTTGCCCGACGGGAAAGAAGCGTATCGCCTGCCACCCCTGCGCGCGCAGTTCCCCGGCTCGTTCGATGGCGGCTTCGCCCTCGGCCTCGTCTCCGGTCGAGGCGAAGGTCGGGATGCGGTCGCGCTGCTTGCCGCCGAGCAGCTCATAAACCGGCACCCCCAGCGCCTTGCCCTTGATGTCGTGCAGGGCGATGTCGATGGCCGAGATGGCCGCCTGCAGGACGCGCCCGCCTTCGAAGTACTGGCTGCGATAGATCTCTTGCCAGATCCGGCCGATCTGCATCGGATCACAACCGATCAGGAACTCGCGATAGTGCTCGATCGCGCCGGCCACGGCTTTCTCGCGACCGCTCAAGCCGCTCTCGCCCCAGCCGAAGACGCCCTGATCGGTCTCGATCTTGACCAGCATCTGGTTGCGGGTCCCCACCCACACTGGATAGGGCTTGATCGCCGTGATCTTGAGCTTCGTGGTCATTCACACTCGTTCCACACGCATCCGCCCTGTCTCAGTTGGCCTCGAGGGCCATCTCCGTTTCGCCGTCGAACAGGTGGATGCGCTCCTGGTCGAACTCGAGCCAGATCTGCTCGTCGGGTGCGACGGCGATGGTGGGGGACACGCTGATATTGACGATCGCGCCGGAGAGGAACGCTTGCACGAAGGTGATGTCTCCGGTCGGTTCCACCGTGTAGGCTTTGGCCGGAATGGCGCCGGGAACAGCGCTCTTGTGCAGCTTGATCGTCGAATGTCGCGCACCGAGCACGACCTTCCTGGTGGTCGCTCCCTGGACCTTGCGCGCGTTGAGTTCCGACAGTGCAAGGCTCCAGCCTTCAGCGCTGGTCAGAGCGGTGGCGCCGTTGGCCGTCGATGCCTCCAGCGGAATGAGGCTCATGGCCGGGCTGCCCACGAAGCTCGCGACGAACATGTTGGCGGGATGGGCGAAAACTTGTGCCGGCGAATCGTATTGCTGCAGATAGCCGCCGTTCATCACGGCCATCCTGTCTGCCATGGTGACGGCCTCCAGCTGGTCGTGCGTGACGTAGACGATCGTCGCCTCGAGGTCCTGATGGAAGCGCTTGATTTCGGACCGCATCTGCACGCGCAGCTTTGCGTCGAGATTGGAGAGCGGTTCGTCCATCAGGAATACCGCCGGATCTCGAACCAGCGCGCGGCCGAGCGCCACGCGCTGCTGTTGCCCGCCCGAAAGTTCGCGCGGCTTGCGCTCAAGCAGTTGCGTCATGTCGAGCACCCGCGCCGCTTCCCTGACCTTCCTGTCGATCTCGTCCTTGGGCAGCTTGCGCATCTGCAGCGGGAAGGCGAGGTTCATATAGACCGACTTTTGCGGATAGAGCGCATAGTTCTGGAACACCATAGCGATGTCCCGGTCCTTGGGGTCGAGGTCGTTGACCACCCGGTCGCCGATGAGGATGTCGCCCGATGTGATCGGGATCAGCCCAGCGATGAGGTTGAGTGTTGTTGTCTTGCCGCAGCCTGAAGGGCCGACGAGCGCAACGAACTCGCCGTCATCGACCGTCAGCGAAACCTCGTTGACGGCTTTGAAGCCGCCATAGGTCTTGACGAGATCTTTGAGGACCACGTGGGCCATCGGCAACTCCCTAGTGCTTGACCGCGCCTTCGGTAAGGGCGCGTACGAAGTATCGTTGCAGGACGAGGAAGAGGACCACGACGGGCACGCTCATCATGAAGCTGGCAGCCATCAGACCCGGGAAGTCGGTCGTGTTTTCCGAGAAGAAGCGCTGGATACCGACCGGCAATGTCAGCTGCTCGTTCTTGGAGAGGAAGGTGTACGCGTAGATGTATTCGTTCCATGCGCCGATGAAGGAATAGATCGCCGTGGCGATGATGCCTGGCGCCGAGAGCGGCATCACGATCAGGACAAAGGCCTGGAACCGCGTCGCCCCGTCGATGCGCGCCGCCTGCTCGAGCTGCACCGGGATGTTGTCGTAGAAGCCCTTGAGGAGCCAGATTGCCAGCGGCAGGCCGAAGGTGAGATAGGTGAGAATGAGCGACCCATGCGTGTTCACCAGCCCGATGGCGCGCATCAGGATGAAGAGCGGCACGAGAAAGATCACCGCCGGGAACATGTTGCGCAGCAATACGGCGAAGAACAGGAAGTTCCGGCCAGGAAACGTGAAGCGAGAAAACGCGTAGGCCGCGGGAACCGCCACGATCACCGAAAGGATGGTCGTGGCTGTGGAGACGAAAAGGCTGTTCCAGAAGAAGCGGAGGAAGTCCTGGCCGACGCTGTTCTGCGGATCAAGCAGCTTCTGGTAGCTGGCAAGGGTTGGTTGGTCAGGCCACCATTGCGGCGGGAACTGCATCGCGGCGAAGCCGGACTTGATCGAGGTGAGCAGCATCCAGATCATCGGCAATGCGGTGTAGAGCAGCATGAACGTGAGGAAGATACGCCCGCCCCACCGCCATCCGTCGATGCTCGCGCGTCGACGGGCCTGACCCAGACGGGCTGTCTCGGCGATCGTGCTCATGCGCCTGCATCCTTGCGTTCGTTTCCGCTTAGCGCTCGGACGTAGAAGTAGCCGAGCGTCATCAGGATGAGGAAAAGAAGCACCGAATAGGCCGATGCCACCCCCCAGCGCTGCCGGCCGAAGGCGAGCTCATAGATGTGGGTGATCCAGATGTGCGATGCGTTGGACGGCCCGCCGCCGGTCATGATCCAGGGGATGATGAAGGAATTGAAGTTGGCCACCGCCAGCAGCAGGATCGTCACCGTGGAGACGTTTCTCAAATGCGGGAAGGTGACGTGCCAGAAGCGCTGCCATGCATTGGCGCCGTCGACTTTTGCGGCGCGCAACAACTGCTCGGGGACTGTCTGAAGACCGGCCATCATCATGATCATGGCGAACGGAAACTCCCGCCAGATATTGACGACGATCAGGGAGGGCAGCACCGTGCTGACGCTGTCGATGAAATTCGGCGGCCGATCGGCCAATCCGAGGCCGACCAATACCGCGCCGATGATCCCGAAGTCCGAATGGTAGATCCACTTCCAGATATAGGATGCGGCGACCGCGCTGATGACCCAGGGAATGATCAGGATGGCGCGCAGCACGCCCCGGCCGACAAACTCGCGATGGAGCGCCAGCGCGCAGGCAAATCCCAGGACAAAGGAGATGAAGGTGGATGCCAGTGTCCAGATAAGGGTGTTGGAGGTGACCTTCCAGAACACCGGACTGGTGAGGATGGCGGTGTAGTTGCCGAAGCCGACGAAGATCTTGTCGCGGAGCTGCAGGCCGGGTGGCGTGTTGAAGAACGACAGCTCGATCGTGTAGTAGATCGGATAAGCGATGACGATCAGCATCACGGCAATCGCAGGAAGCACGTACGCGTAGTCAGCGCGATGCTCCCAAATCTTGCCCAGCAGGGGTCGCAATCTTCGCCGAGCCCCGGTCTTTCCGGCCACGATCGTCACTTTGGCGTGCCCTTGTTTTTCGGAGCGAACCGGCTGCGCGCGCAGCCGGCAAGATCGGGTCAGGCTTCGGCTAGAGGCCGCCGCCCATCAGGTCTTTCACCTTCTTGGCCGCGTCGTCCGCTGCCTGGTCGACGGTCATCGCACCGGTCAGGGCATTCTGCAGCATGTCCGGGACGATGATGTTCATGATCTCGGGCGATTGCGGCAGCGCCGGGAACGGAATGCCGTATGGCAGCATCGAGGTGGTGACATCGAGGAACTTGATGCTGTCCAGCCGCTCCTTCATCCATTTGGTCTTGAAGCCGTTAAGGTTGCCCGGGTTCGAGCCGGCGTACGCCATCTTCAGCGACCACTCGGGGCTCGTCCACATGCAGATGATGGCCTTGGCCGCCGGCTCGTCCACCTTGCCGCCTTCGACATATTCGGGCTTCAGGATGTGAATGTTCGAGCCGCCGAACACGACGGCGCGCTTGCCGTCCGGGCCGGTCGGAATCAGGCCGTAGCGCATGTTGTCGATGACGGTCTGCGCCTTGTCCTTGTCGGTGCCGGTCGCCTTCTTCTGCAGGTCGAGCATGACATTGTAGTCGGACGGGTGCGAGATCATCATGCCGAGCTGGCCGGCCAGGAACAGCGGCTGGTTGTCGGCCTGCTGGTTGGTGAGTGCGGAAACCGGAACCGACTTGTCGCGAACATACATGTCGTAAGAGGCTTGCAGCGCCGCCTTGCTCTGCGGGCTGTTGAGCTCGATCTCCTTATACGTCGGGTTCGCCGTGGCTTCGTCGAAGACGCCGCCGCCATAGGCCCACAACTGAGGCATGAAGCGGTACGGCGTATTGCCGGCATTCTTGCGCGCCACCAGGCCGTAACCGGCGATGCCGAGCTTGTCGTGGATCTGCTTGGAGTACTTGACGACGTCGTCCCAGGTCGCCGGAGCCTTGTCCGGATCAAGGCCCGCGCGCTTGAAGATGTCGGCATTCCAGATGAAAGCCATTGTTTCATTGTTGGTTGGAATGCCGTAGGTCACCCCGTCCCAGGTCACGGCCTTCATGGCGCCGGGCCAGAAATCCTCGGTCGAATACCCGACATCCTCCGGCTTGAGCGGCTCCAGATAGCCCTTTGAGGCGAATTCGGTGCCACCCAGGATTTGCAGGCGGACCGCCATCGGCGCCGCATTGCCAAGGAGCGCCGTGCGGAACTTGTCGAGGAGATCGTTATAGGTGAGGGCTTGTTCCTCGAGCTGGATGTTCGGATAGGTCTTTCGGAAGGTCTCGAAGAAGTCCTTGTAGTACTGGCGCAGGAGGTCGGGATCGCCCTCGAACACGCCCTGATACCAGAAAGTCAGCCGCCCCTTGTAGTCGAGCGGGGTGACCTTGCCGCAATCGGCCGCCGTATCAAAATCCTGTGTGCCGGCAATGGAGCGCACATATTCCGGCGACCACTTGCTCAGATCGACCGGCGCCGCGCCCAGCGCTGGTGCGGACATCAACGATGCCATTAAGGCAGTGGAGACAGTGCCGCGCAGGACGGCACCGCCGAGTGTAATCCTCGTCATAGGTATCCTCCAGGTTTCTCTCCCATGCCGCTCAGCATCGAGGCGAGCGGTCTTTGCTCGTCGGCCATGGGGATATCTCGTTCAAATGTATCCCTTCGAGCATTTTGTACGTTTTCAGATCGCAGATTGTCTGTCAACGCGATAAATCGTACATTGTTTATGGGGACCGTGCGTGATATCGGTCAAAGTGTGTATGATTGGGGAGCGGGCCTTGGCAGAAACAAGCGATTTCAAAGCGGAACCACCCGAAGGGATTGACGCTCTCGGGGCCTCAAGCGAGGGCGCCTCGCTTTATCAACTGATCAGGGAAGACATCATAGAAGGGCGGCTCGCCGCCAACGAACGGCTGGTGGTCACCGATCTCGCCCGGCGTCACGGCACCTCGACCAATCCCGTGCGCGAAGCCCTGCAACTGTTGCGGGGCGAGGGCTTTGTCACCTTCGTTCCCAACCGCGGGGCGCGCGTGCGGCCTATAGACCAGGATTTTGTCCGGGATATCTACGAGATCGGAGTCCTGATCGAGCCGGCTCTGACGCGATGGTTCGTGAATATGGCTACCGTCGAGGACATTGCTGAGCTCGAACGCATCCAGGCCCTGATCGAAGAGAACAACTTCGCCGACACGTTCAGGCACAGTGAGCTGGATACCGCCTTCCACACCGTGATGTACCAGAGGCACTACAACCGCCATGCCGCCGAGCTTTGGTGGAAGCATCGCGAAGTGCTGCGGGCGGTGAGCCGGCGCTTCAATTTCACGCTCGCCCGGCGCGCCGCGATCATTCGCGAGCACCGAGAACTCATCGCGCATGTCAAAGCTGGAAATGCGGACGAGGCAGCCGAACTCATTGCACGCCATGTCGAGGGCTCCGGGCGGCATGTCCTCGAACACATGCGCGCGCGCAACGCCGCTCGGGCAGGGTAGGCTATCCGGTCTGGAACGTCGTTATCCCGACCGCATCGGACAAAGGCAGGTGAGATGAAAATCACGAGCATTCGGCCATGGCTGATCAAGTCCGCTGCTTCTTATTGGGGAGAGTACCTGTTCGTCGAAGTGGCGACCGACGAGGGCGTGAGCGGCTGGGGAGAGATCACCACCACCACCAAGCTCGCCAACCGCGCGCTCTGCACGATCCTGCGGCAGATCGGTGCCGCCGTGACCGGCGAGGATCCGGCGCGCATCGAGCATCTCTGGCACAAGGTTTTCCGCAGCTTCACCTATATGGGCAGCCGCGGCGCCGCCGTCGAATGCGTCAGCGCCATCGACATAGCGCTTTGGGACATCCGCGGCAAAGTCCTCGGCAAGCCGATCTATGAGTTGCTGGGCGGACCGGTGCGCGATGAAATCGCCCTCTACACCCATCCCAACCAGGCCAAGTTTACCAGCAAGGAGGCTGTGGTCCGTGAAATTCGAGACATCGTCGAGTCCGGCCACACCGGGCTGAAGTTCGATCCGTTCCCGCACCAGGGCCGCACCACCGATGGACTGTCGCGAGAGCAGCGGGACGGCTACCTCGACGGCAGCATGACCCGCAAGGACGAGCGAGAGGCCGCCGAACTCACAGCTCTCATCCGCGAAACGGCAGGCCCCGATGTCGACATCCTCATCGATGCGCATGGCCGCTTCGACGTTCCCACCGCCATTCGCCTCTGTCGCAGCCTCGAGGAGGCTGGCCAGATCGACTGGTTCGAGGAACCTTGCCCGCCCGAAAGCCTCAACGCGCTCAAGCAGGTGCGTGAGAAGGTCAGCGCCGCCATCTCGTGGGGCGAGCGCGGCCACACGAAATGGGATTTCGTGCCGGTGCTGGAGAACAAGCTCGCCGACTACATCATGCCCGACGTGACCTGGACCGGCGGCATTACCGAACTCAAGAAGATCTCCGCCCTGTGCGAGGCCTACTACATCCCGGTCTCGCCCCATGATGCCGCGGGACCGATAAACGTGGTTGCGGGAGCGCAGGTGATGATGACCGTTCCGAACTTCTACAAGCTCGAAACGTCGGAGTGGGATCTCTCCAAATACGATCATCTCATCGACACGCCGCTCGACGTTTCGAACGGCAGCCTCAAGCTGACGTCAAGACCCGGTCTCGGCGTCGAGATGAACCGCGACTATCTGCAGGCTCACGAGATCGAGCTGAGTTAGGCGTGCTCGCCGGCCCATGTGCGGGTCACAAGCCCCATCGACCAGAACGAGGATAAGTCATGCCAGAGACGGGTGGAGCCGACGCGGCGCTCAATCGGGTGAACACGAATTCCAGGCCGTCCGAGCTCCGCATCACCGACATGCGGGTTGCCGAAATCGTCGGCGCGCCGTTCACCTCGGCACTGCTCAAGATTTACACCAACCAGGGCATCGTCGGACTTGGCGAAGTGCGTGACGGCGCCAGCGCCACCTACGCGCTGATGCTGAAGAGCCGGCTGCTGGGCGAGAACCCTTGCGACATCGATCGCCTGTTCCGCCGCATCAAGCAGTTTGGCGGGCACGGCCGCCAAGGCGGGGGCGTCTCCGCGGTCGAGATCGCGCTGTGGGATCTCGCAGGCAAGGCCTATGGCGTCCCGATCTATCAGATGCTGGGCGGCAAGTTTCGCGATCACGTGCGCGTCTATTGCGATACCGACGCCGAGAAACCGAGCGGGACCGAAACCGGCAAGCGCCTCAAGGAGCGCATGGACCGCGGGTTCACATTCTTGAAGATGGACCTGGGCTTGATGCAGATCGCCCATGTTCCGGGCGCCGTCGTCGCGCCCGCCGGCGCGCTCGAAGGGTTTCACGCCAATCCGCGCGGCCGTGGCGGCACATCCGAGGAGCGTAAGGCCCGCAACCTCGCCTACGATGCGCAGAACGTGCAGCACCCGTTCACGGGCCTGCATTTCACCGAAAAGGGGATCGACCTGCTCGAACAATATATCCACGAGGTTCGCGAGGTCATCGGCTACGAGATCCCTTTAGCCATCGATCATGTCGGCCACATCTCGCTGCAGGACGGCATACGCCTGTCGCGCCGCATCGAGAAATACGCACCTGCCTGGCTCGAGGACGTGATCCCCTGGCAATACACCGAGCAATACCGGCAACTGCAGCAAGCCACCACGGTGCCGATCTGCACCGGCGAGGACATCTACCTCAAGGAGGCCTTCGAGCCCCTGCTCAAGAGCGGCGGCGTCTCGATCATCCATCCGGACCTGCTCACCAGCGGCGGCATCCTCGAGACCAAAAAGATCGGCGATATGGCGCAGGACCACGGCGTCGCCATGGCGATCCATATGGCAGAAAGCCCGATCGCCGCGATGGCTGCGGCGCATGTCGCGACCGCGACCGAAAACTTCATGGCGCTCGAATACCATTCCGCCGATGTCGACTGGTGGGACGACATCGTCACAGGTCTCCCCAGGCCGCTCGTCAGGGACGGTTTCATCACCGTGCCGGACAAGCCGGGGCTGGGGATCGACGACGTCGTCGACGAGGTCATCTCGCATCACCTGCAACCGGGTGTCATGGGAATATGGCAATCCACCGAGCATTGGGACAATGAATATAGCTGGGACCGGACCTGGAGTTAGCCCAGACCACCTTCCTTCCAGGCTCACAAGGCCTACGACCGACCATTCGTGTCGACCTCTCCCAATGGAGAGGCGAAGAAGGAAACGGACCAAACCATGTTCTACGAACTGCGTATCTATGACTGTCTGCCGGGCAGGCTGCCGGCTTTGCTCAGGCGCTTTTCCGACCAGACGCTGGCCATCTGGGAGAGGCATGGCATCCGCCAAGCCGGGTTTTTCACCACGGCGATCGGCGAAAACAGCAATCGCCTCACCTATTTCCTCGCTTGGGATTCGCTGGCCGAGCGTGAGGCGAAATGGGCGGCGTTCGTCACCGATCCGGCATGGCACAGGGCCCGGGACGAGTCTGAGCGCGACGGGCAGATCATTGCCAATATCAGCAGCCAGCTGCTCACGCCGACAGCTTTTTCGTCTGTGAAATAGGACTGCGCCATGAAGATCACCGACCTGCGGTGTGCCGTCATCGGCAAGCACCCCATAGTGCGCATCGTTACCGATGAGGGCCTCTATGGCCTTGGCGAGGTCGAGTTCACCAAGACGTATCTCAAGCCCTTTGTGCTGCATTTCCGCGACGCGCTGATCGGCGAGGATCCGACCGACGTCGAGCGGGTGATGCTGAAGATCCGCCAACGCGGCTCGTTCAAGCCCTATGGTGCCGCCGTTTCGGCCATCGAGCATGCCTTGTGGGACATCGCCGGCAAGGCGGCGGGCGTGCCGGCCTACAAGCTGCTCGGCGGCAAGGTGCGCGACAAGGTGCGTGTCTACAACGGCTCGATCCGCCGCAAACGCGCGGGCGATCGGCCGGAGGATTACGCCGCCGACGTCAAATGGATGATGGAGCAGCCGCAGAACTTCTTCATGATCAAGCAGGGAATCTCGTTCCATTCCAACATGAAGGACACTATCGAGGGCTTCCATTACGGCGTGACGCAGAAGAAGGCCGGCTATCATGGCGCCATGGATCAGGGCATGATCAGCGAGCGCGGTTTCAATCACATGCTCGACTGCGTGATCGCGATGAAGGAAGTGCTGGGCGACAAGGTCAGCCTGGCGCTCGATTGCGGTCCGGGCTGGATGCTGCCCGATGCGATCAGGTTCGCTCGCGCGGTCGAGAAGTACAATCTGATGTGGCTCGAGGACATGCTGACCGGCGACTATGTGCCCTGGGTCAATCCTCAGGCCTATCGCGAGCTGACGACCTCCACCTCGACGCCGATCCATACCGGCGAGCAGATCTACCTGCGCCACAATTTCAAGGAACTGATCGAGACCCAGGCGGTGCGCGTCATCGGCCCCGATCCGGCCGATATTGGCGGAATTGCCGAGCTCAAATGGGTCGCCGAGCACGCCTATATGCACTCGATCCTGATGGCGCCGCACGGCACCGCCAACGGCCTGCTCGGCCTCGGCGCGCTGATCAATGTCTGCGCCACCTTGCCCGCCAACTACGTGGCATTCGAATATCCCAGCGCCTCGGACCCGTGGTGGAACGATATCGTCATCGGCCTGCCCAAGCAGGTGGTAAAGGATTCAATGGTCGACCTGCTCGAAGCTCCCGGGCTCGGGCTCGACATCGACGCCCAGGGCGCCAAGCAATATCTGCTGGCAGAGGACGCCGGGTTCTTCGACTGATTGGGCGTCAAGCCAGCCAGAGCGAGCAGCCGGTGCCGGCGCCGGGCCGGCGGACCCAAGATTATCGCTTCAGTCAGCGCTGGTCTTGATCACGTCCCACGCGGATGGTCGGCTCTCGCTTTCATGCGGTCGAGGAGGCGCGTGAACGCTCACCGGATGCGTTGTCCGTCTTCGCCGAAGAGCCGCGCCGATGCGGGCGCAAAATGCAGGATGATCTTGTCGCCGGTCCTTGGTTGCGACGACCGCCGCTCCGCGATGATGGTCTCGCCGGTCGCCAGCGTTGCGTGGACATAGGACGTGGAGCCCATCGCTTCGACGAATTCCACCTTTGCCTCGAGGTCGACACCCTTGTCCTGGTCGAGATGTTCGGGCCTCAGGCCCAGCTGTAGTTTCCGTCCAGGCTCAAGCGGGGTCTGTGCCGGGCTGTCCATCTCTTGGCCTCCAAACGCGAGACGGCCCCCCGCCTGCACAATGGCGGTCAGAAAGTTCATCCGCGGAGAGCCGATGAAACCCGCGACGAACGCGTTGTCGGGATCTTGATAGAGGTCTTGCGGTGTGCCGATCTGCTCGATGCGCCCACTGCGCAGCACGACGATCCGATCGGCCATGGTCAGCGCTTCAGTCTGGTCGTGCGTCACATAGATCATGGTGTTGCCAAGGACCCGATGGAGCTTGGCGAGTTCCACGCGCATCTGCACCCGCAGCTCGGCATCCAGATTGCTGAGCGGCTCATCGAAGAGAAAAACCTTCGGGTCGCGCACGATCGCCCGCCCTATTGCCACCCGTTGGCGCTGTCCTCCCGAGAGCTGGGCCGGCTTGCGCTGCAAATACTCTTCGAGCTGCAGGATCTTGGCCGCGCGCCCGACCTTGCTGGCGATTTCCTCCTTCGGGCGGTGCGCCATCCGCAGGCCGAAGCTCATGTTGTCCGCCACCGTCATGTGCGGATAGAGCGCATAGGACTGGAACACCATCGCCACTCCCCGGTCGGCAGGCTCGGCGTCTGTCACGTCGTCACCGCCGATGAAGATCTCGCCCCCGCTCGTCTCTTCGAGCCCGGCAATCATGCGCAGCAGCGTGGATTTTCCGGAGCCCGAAGGGCCAACGAATACGGCGAACTCGCCCTCCTCGATCGAAAGCGAGACATCGCGGATAACGTCCGTCGATCCAAAGCTCTTGCTGACCTGTTTCAGTTCGACACGCGCCATCGGCTAACCTTTCACTGCGCCCACGGCGATGCCCGAAACAATTCGTCGCTGGAACAGGATGTAAAGAACAACGATCGGCGCCGCCGCGATGACGATGCCAGCGGTAAAAAAAAACAGGGGTATCTGGTCCGAGTACTGGCCCTTGAGCGCGGAAATCCCCACCATGAGGGTGCGGTGCTTCTGCATGACCAGCAGGGAGATCAGAATGTCGTTCCAGCAGCTCAGCGTGTTGAGGATGGCAAGCGTCACCAATGCCGGCGTTCCCAGGGGCAGCATCACGTGCCACCAGACCTGCAGCAGCGAGGCCCCGTCGATCCGCGCCGCTTCGATCAGCTCGCGCGGCAGCCCGGAGTAGAACGCCGTCATCATGTAGACCGAGAAAGGCAGGAAAAATGCGGTGTAGGACAGGATGAGCCCGATGTGCGTGTTGACCAGGTTGAGGGCAAGCATCGTGCGCATGAAGGGCACCAGCACGACCTGCACGGGGATCATCAGCGACGACAGGATGACCGCGAACAGGAAGCGCCGATAGGGAAAGCGCAGCGACGCGAGGGCGAAGCCGGCCATGGAAGACACGACCATCAACAGGATGACCGCCCCGAGCGTCGCAATCACGGAATTGAGGAAGTACTCATCGAGGTGCGCGCGGGTCCAGGCCTGCACGAAGTTGTCGAGCGTGGGCTGCATGGCGAGCCCGAAGCGGTCGAGCATGTAATCGTGACGTGTCTTGAGTGCGTTGTTGACCGCGAAAAAGATCGGGTAGAGGCAGCTCAAGGCCAGCAACCCCATCGGGATCGCCGCGATCCTGAGGGTCAGCCGCTGTCGTTTTCCTGCTCCTGACACGACCTCTCCTTCAGATGTTCGCGTTGCGCGACAAGATGCGAATCTGCAGCCATGCGAGAATGCTCGTCATGAAAAACAGGACCATCGAGACAGCCGCGGCGTAGGCGGGCCGGTTGAGCTTTCCCTGTGCGGCCCAGATCAGATATTCGGGCACCGTCGTCGCCGTGCCGGGTCCGCCGCCGGTCAGCACGTAGATCAGGCCGAACATCGAAGTCAGCAGGCCGATGGTCGTGATCACCGTCGAGAACTCGATGATCGGGCGAAGCTCCGGGATGATGACATGCCACCAGATCTGCCACATCTTGGCGCCGTCGAGACGTGCCGCTTCGACCATTTCCTTGGAGACGGTCGACAGCCCGGCAAGGAAGATCAGCACACCCATGCCGAAGGTCGACCAGCATTGGATCGCCAGCGTCACCGGAAGTGCGGTCGCCGAGTGCCCCAGCCAGTCCACACCGCTGATCCCCGCTATGCTCAGCAACGCGTTCAGATTGCCATTGAAGCTCAGCACCACGCTGAAAATAGAACCGATGATGACGCTCGAAAGAATGGCGGGAAAGAAATAGACGGAGCGGAAAAACGTGCGCCCCGGCACGCCCTGGTGGATCAGGATGGCCAGCAGCATCGGGATGGTCACAAAGATCGGCACCGAAAGCAGCACCACGACGGCGTTGGCCATGGCGGAGCGGAAATTCGGGTCGTCCAGTGCGCGCAGATAATTGCCGGCGCCGATGAACTGGCCCGGGTCGGTCGACGTCGCGCTGGTCAGGGAGATGCCAAACCCCCAAAACAGCGGAAAGATGCGAAACACCAGGACAAGCAGGATGGCTGGAAGCAGGAACAGCACCGCAACGCGCGCCTCTGCCCGGCGGCTCCGGCCTGGGCGGGTACGGGTCCGCGCGGCTTGGCCTGTCTGGTGTAACGAATTGGCGGTCATGGGCACGTCACTGATGCGGGGACGGGGGCGCGTCGTCGCGCCCCCACTGTCTGCGTGGAGAAGATTGCTATTGCGGCTTGGCTTCAGCCTGGACCTTGTCCAGCGCCGCCGCTGCCTGGTCCACGGTGGCTTCACCGTTGAACAGGAGCTGGCTCTGGTGGTGCCATTCATCGAGCTCGGCCGCTGAAGAATTGGCATGTGTGGTCGGAACGGCTCTGGTCGCAAGCCAGCCCATGATCTGCTTGAGGCCAGGGCTGTCAATGCCGGATGTATTGACTTCGGTGTTTGCTGGCACCGAGCCGGTGTCGTTGACCAGGTATGACAGGACTTCCGGCGAGGCGAGGATTCGCACCGCGTCGACGGCGAGATCGATGTTCGCGGAGTCCTTGTTCACGCCGTAGCCAACGCCGCCGTCGAGCGGAACGCCGGGGGCACCTTCATGCTGATCGGCAGCAACGGTCGGCGAGGGCATGGGATAGACCCCGACCTTTTCGACGCCCATGTTGGTTTCGAACTGCTTCCAATGCGCGACGTTGGAGAGCAGACCCATCACGTTGGCTCCGACACCTTGCTCGAAGAGGGCAAACTCATCCATGAACATGGTCTGCGAGTTGCCGCCCTCCTGGTACCAGCCATTCTTGGCGGTATTGACCCAGGCCTGCAGGATCGCCTTGATCGGCGGATCCGACCAATGGAGCTTGCCTGCCAGCCAATCGGCCTGTTGCTGCGTGGTCAGCGACTGGTTCGCGGCTTCCGAAAGGAAGAACTCGGCGTTGTAGCCTTCCTTGTTGGCCATCATGAAGCAGGCGGGTTTACCCTGCGCCTTGAAGGCGTCGCAGACCTTGGTCAGTTCGGCCCAACTCGTCGGCGGCTTCTCCGGATCGAGCCCTGCGGCCTTGTAAAGCGCCTTGTTGTAGTAGACGACGTGACCCTGCAGCGTCGTCGGGATGAAGTACAGCTTGCCGTCAGGTCCGGTGAACGCGGACTTTCCAACGAGCTTCGGGATCAGGTCGGGCAGCTTGTCGTCGAGCGGGATTAGCCCGCCGACCAGGGCCTTGGCCTGGGCGCCGCCATTGGCCCAGATGACGTCGGGGCCGGCCTTCGAAGCGAGCGCCGTGCCCAGCAGCGTGTAGTACTCGGCGTCCGGTTGAGACAGGAGGTTGAGAGTTGCTCCCGGGTGCGCGGCCTCGAATGCAGCCTTCGCGTGATCGTAGTATGTCGCGTGGGCGGCATCGTCCACGTTGACGTCCCAGACGGTGATCTCCTGGGCCAGCGCCGGCGACGCCACCACCATGGTCGCAATTGCGGTCAATATCTTCAGCTTCTGCACGTCATTCCTCCCTTTTTATCTACCAGGCCTTCGCTTCATCCAGCGCTCGCTGCGAGTTTGGGACCCCGTCAACCCGCGGGGTTGATGGGCGCATCACCAAGGTCTTCGCGCGACAGGATTTCGGGGCGCGTCCAATCCAGCCGCCCGGTCTCCGACAAGACCAGCCCATGGCCCGATCGATCGGGCGCATGAATCCAGCCGTCATGAATTTCGATTGTTTGCTCGACCAGGTGATCGAAGTTCTGGAACGAGTATTCGAGCCACTCGACTTCGGGCAGCGCACAGGCCATGTGTACGCCGATTTCGAGAAACGTATTGCCAAGCGTCACCGGGACGCCGAGTTCGGCTGCCAGCCAGCCGATGCGCATCACGTCCGTCACCTGCCCATGGACATTCAGCATGTCGGTAGCGCCGGCCTGCATCAACAGCCGCTTGCCGGCCGCATCAAGGTATTCGCCTGAATTGATCATGGTCCACGGCGTTGCCGCCTTGAGGTTGCGAAGTCCGTCGAAGTCGTGGCGCAGGATAGGGTCCTCGACCCAAAGCAGATCAAAGCCAAGGCTATGAATTTTCTGCAGTTTTACCGATGCCTCCTTGGCCCCCCAAGCCTCGTTTGCATCAATCATGATCGACGAGCCGGGCCGCACCGTCTTTCTCAACAGCTCCAGCCGGGACAAATCCCGGCCGAAATCGGGATGCCCCACCTTGATCTTGAACGCGCGATAACCAAGCGCCTCGGCATGGGCAAAGAACGCCTGGAATTCATCGTCGCTGAGGTGGAAATCGAGACCGGATGCGTAGGCTTTCACGCGTTTGCGCCGGCTCCCCAGGAACTCGTGCAACGGCAGGCCGACCAGCTTCGCACTCAGATCCCACAAAGCAACCTGGAGGGCTTCCTCGAAAGGCAAGCCGAAGGCGCGCCTGTTTCCGCCGCGCGGCCGCTGGACTCGATGCACGAGCGCCAAAGGCGATTGCCCTGCGAGATCGGGCCAGGCCTCCTCTTCAAAAACCCGTACGATCTCCGCCTGGTCTGGTAGCGGGTGAAACAAGCTCTGGATAAAGCCCAGGCCGACCAGGCCATTCTCGGCAACGAGCTCAAGCGCGGCCACGTGCGCCGTATCGATGCGGACCTGACTGTCACCGATGGTCCGGTCACGAGCGAATTGATAGCGGGAAATGCGGTACTCGGCGATGCGCATACTGGCTCTCTGATATCTCAGGATGCGCTTTAGATATTTCAGTTTTGGACAAGAGGCAAGCGGCCAGGCGCAAAACTGTCGGGCAGGCAAGCACGCAAATGCAGCAGGCTACGCTTCGTCAACGGGTTGGCGGCCCAGGCTCGTTGGCGCCCGACGACCTCCAGGCAGCCCGGGATACCGGTTGCGCTCAACGCAAGACCCCGGTCAGCCGTATCCTGCAAAGGTGCATTGATAACCGGCAATGCGATACTTTACGATGGCACGGCCAGTAATGTTTCAGAATCATGCTTAGATATTTCAGAGGCGAGGTCAAAAGTGGCGCAGCACGACGATCAGTCCGATGGGGCCGCCGGAGCGGCAGCCGGCCAACGCCTTGGCGATCGTGCCTACACGCGCATTCTTGAGACGCTGTTCGAGCGGAAGATCCCCGCGGGGGCCTTTCTGTCGCAAGGCGATCTTGTCGAAATGCTGCAAATCCCGGTTGCGCCGCTGCGCGATGCGCTCAAGCTGCTCGAGGCGGAGGGGATCGTCATCATCCATTCGCGCTCGGGCATCCAGTTCGTCAAGCCCGGGTTCGAACTGACCAGGTCGACCTACCAGTTTCGCAGCATTCTGGAGCGTGCGGCGACAGGGGTTTACGCGCAGACCGCGGACGAGGCGGACCTGGCGGAACTGGAAAGACGTCATTTGGCGGTCATCGAGGAGATCGAGCGCGGTGGGCTCACCGACCTGGTCAGGGCCGACCTCGAGCAACTCGAGACCTTGCTGCATCACTCCATCATTGCCAGCCTGAACAATCCATTGATCGACAGTTCCTACAAGCGGCTTCACAACTACGTCCGGCTGATCCGGCTGGACAGAAAGGTCACCGTGCCTCTCGTGCTGCAATCCCTGCGCGAGCACATGCAGGTCATCCTGGCATGCAAGGCACGCGACCCGGAGGCAGCTGCGGCGGCAATGCAGGCGCATCTGGCCTCCGCCCTGCAGCGCGGTCTTGGGCTCTACTACGGCTACTAGGCTGACTGAGATCCCACGAGGCGGGCCAACAGTGACGCGGCTTCGGTGCCCGCCACGCCAAGGTCGCGGACGCTGCTCATGTGATTGGCCGCCGCAAGGGTCGTGCGCGAGACAGCCAGCCCTTGCGTTTCCAGGTGGCTCGTGAACATCGCGGTCTGGCTGTGGAAGGGCGGCGTCTCATCGGCGCCGACCGAGATCCCTACGGCCACGGATGGATCGAAGCTGTGGTTGATCGGCGAGAACCGGCGGGCTTCTTCGTCGGTGATCGCGATCTCGGCGGCAAGGAATGACATCTGCAACGGCTTCAGGTCGTAAAGGCCGCCGAGCAGCAGCGCAGCTTTGATGCCGGACGGCCGGCTGTCGCCGTCGAAAAGCATCGTCGCCAGATGCGCGCCGGCGGAATGACCGCTGACCGTCAGCAGGTCGGGATCGCCGCCATGGTCCGCGATATGGTCAAGCACCCATCGCTTGGCGCGGCGCACCTGGTCGACGATTTTTGCCATCCTGACTGCCGGCATCAGCGCATAGTCGACGATGACTGCGATCGCACCGGCGTTCGTGACGGTCTCGGCGACATAAGAATAATCACGCTTGGAGAACATGCGCCAATAGCCGCCGTGGATGAACATATGCACCGGCAGGCGGTCGCGTTTGCCCTCGGGAAAGTACAGGTCGATGGTCTCGGTGGCGTCATCTCCGTAGGCGACATCGACCATTGGCACGTTCGCCCTGGTGTCCTCGCTTCTGCGCACGATCTCGGCGACGATGTCGTCGAACTCGACCACATGATCGCGAATGCGAAACGGATCTTTGGCGTTTCCGCTCACAGGGTCACGGCGATGTACTTCGCCTCCATGAACTCGGCAACGCCGTGCTTTTGACCGCCTTCGCGGCCCAGTCCGCTCTGCTTGACGCCGCCAAAGGGCGCCGCCGGATCCGACATCAGGCCGCGGTTCAGGGCGATCATGCCCGACTCGATCTTCGATGCCACGCGCATGCCCTTGGCCAGGTCGCGCGTGTAGACATAGGCCGCGAGACCGTATTCGGTGTCGTTGGCCCTCGCAAGGGCGTCCGCCTCGCTGTCGAAGCGCATGATCGGAGCCACGGGGCCGAATATTTCCTCATGGATCATGGCGGCATCAGCGGGAACGTCGCGAAGCACCGTCGGCGGGTAGAAGTAGCCCTTGCCTTCGGCGATCGCTCCGCCGCACAGAACCTTGGCGCCGCGGGCGACCGCGTCCTGGACGAGACGATCGATCTTGTCCGCGGCCTTGCTGGTGATCATCGGGCCGCACTCGGTTTCCGGGTGTGTGCCAGCACCTACATTGAGGGCAGCCATGCGTTTGCGCAGCCCATCGGCGAAGGCGTCATGAATGCCGGCCTGCACGTAAAGCCGATTGGCGGCGGTGCAGGCCTCGCCGGCATTGCGCATCTTGGCAACCATCGCACCGTCGAGCGCTGCTTCTAGGTCGGCGTCGTCGAAGACGATGAACGGTGCATTGCCGCCAAGTTCCATCGAACAGGAGATGACGTGCTTGGCGGCTTCGGCCAGGAGCACCCGGCCGACACCGGTCGAGCCGGTGAATGACAATTTCCGCACGCGCGGATCGGCCAGCATGGCCGCCGTCACCGGTCCGGGCGTCGAGGTCGTCAGCACGTTTACGACGCCGGGCGGCACGCCAGCCTCCTCGTAGAGCGCTGCCAGCGCATAGGCCGTCAGCGGCGTCTCGCTAGCGGGCTTCAAAATCACTGTGCAGCCGGCCGCGAGCGCCGGCGCAATCTTGCGCGTCGCCATGGCGGCGGGAAAATTCCATGGCGTGATGAGCACGCAAATGCCGATGGGCTGGTAGTCGACAATGATGCGGTTGGCGCCCGAGGGCGCAAGGCCGAACTCGCCGCTGATGCGGACCGCCTCCTCGGCATTCCAGCGAAAGAACTCGGCGGCGTAGGCGACCTCGCTGCGCGCGTCACGCAGCGCCTTGCCGTTCTCCAGCGAGATCAGCGCAGCCAGTATCTCCGCCCGTTCGGTCATCAGTTCGAAGCAGCGCCGCAGGATTTCCGAACGCCTGCGTGGCGAGGTCTCGCGCCAGCCGGCCGCTGCCTTCGAGGCCGCGTTGACGGCTGCGGCCGCGTCGGCAAGCGTGGCATCGGGAACCACCGCGATCACGGCTTCGGTTGATGGATCGACCACTTCGATCACGCGGCCCTCCGACGAGGGCTGCCAGCGTCCGCCAATGTAGAGACCGTGCGAGACCGTGGCGTAGTCGAACATATCTTGATCCTCGTCGGATATGCCTGCGGCGATATTCATGGGGTGAGCTCCTGATCGATCACATCATGGCGGCGGACATGTCGCCATCATACGCAGCCCTGACCAGCCGTCGCATCGCGGCGAGGTCGAACGGACGCGGATTGTTCTTGATCAGCCGGTCGATGCCGAGCGCCTGCTCGGCCGTCCAGTCGATCCTGTCCTCGGGAAGGCCAAGCTTGGCCAAGTTCGGTGGGATGCCGATAGCGCAAAACAGCCGGCTCACCTCGCGGATGGTGGCGTGCGCCGATGCATCGGCGCCGTCGCCGCTCTGACGGGAAAGGCCGAGAGCGGCGCCAACTTCGGCAATCTCTGCGGCCGCGGCGGGAAGGTTGTAGCTCATCACATATGGCAGCATGGTGGCGACGCCCAGACCATGCGCAGTATGTGTAACTGCGCCGACCGGATACTGCACCGCGTGAGCGGCGGCCGTTCCGGCGGTACCGAAGGCGCAACCGGCGGCCAGCGCTCCCATCATGACGTCGGCGCGCGCATTCCCGTCCGATCCGTCGCGATATGCCGTTTCGAGGCTGCGACCGAGCAGCCTGATGGCCAGAAGCGCGAAATGATCGGTCAGAGCGCTTTTGCCGACAAAGACATGCTGCTGCGGCAGACGGGGATCGTCGCCGCGTCTGGCCGCGGTGAAGGCCTCGATTGCGTGCGTCAACGCGTCGGCGCCGGCGATCGCCGTCAGGGAAGGGGGGCATGTCGACGTCAGTTCCGGATCGCAAAGCGCCACCGCGGCGATGAGGTGGGGACTCGAGATACCCACTTTCAGCGTCCGATCCGGATCGGAAATCACGGCGACGGGGGTCACCTCGGAGCCTGTCCCGGCCGTAGTTGGCACAGCGATCACGGGAAGGGTAGGGCCTGGCACCTTGAACTCCCCGTAGTAGTCCTGGGGCCTGCCACCATGGCTGAGCAGAAGTGCTGCGCATTTGGCCATGTCGAGGCAGCTGCCGCCGCCGATCCCGATCACCATGTCCGGCTTGAAATCCACCGCCTGCGCAATGCAGGCGGCGACGCTGTCGCGGGGCACATCCGGCAGCGTTCGGTCGTAGACCAGCGTCTCTATCGCCCCATTGTGCAGGCCGGCAAGAATTTCGGCGAACTGCGAAGTCGCCGCGAAACGCTCGTCGGTGCAGACGAACGCGCGCCGCCCAAATTTGGCGGCAACAGCAGGCAGCACATGCCGCTGGCCTTTGCCGAACAGGATCTCGCGCGGCAGGCGCGCGGCTGCGAACAAGGTCATGGACGGCATCCTTCAGTTCCAGGGGCCGGCCTCGACGTCTGGGTCATTTCCCAAATTATCCTCTATTAAATCGTATAGGATATAGGATTGAATTGCCCGAACCATCGTGCTAGTGAGTGCTCCTGTCAAGAGGGTAAACAATGCAGAACGCGGACCTGACGGAAGCTCCTTCGACAGCCCGTATCCAGCGCGCCAACAGCCTGGCCGGCGACGTTTACGAGGCAATCTTCGCGCAGCTGATGTCGCTCAGGATTGCTCCAGGATCGCGCATCACCGTCGACAATCTCGTGAAGGAATTCAACGTCTCGCATACCCCCATTCGCGAAGCGCTTGGCAGGTTGGAGGGCGAGGGCCTGGTGCTGAAGACCCACCTGATCGGCTATCGGGCCGCCCCGCAAATCACCCGCCGCCGCTTTGACGAGCTTTACGAGTTGCGCCTTCTACTTGAGCCCGCCGCCGCGGCCAAAGCCACTGCAACACTGGACGACGAGCGCCTGACCGTGCTGCAGGAAGCGGCTGGCGTCATGGCCCGGCGGGAGGGGAAAGACGAACGCCTGCGTTATTCGAACTTCGCCCGTCAGGATGCGATCTTTCACGACAAGATCGTCGAGTTCGCCCAGAACGAGCTCATTCGCGAGACGCTCAATCACCAGCATACCCACTTCCACATCTTCCGCTTGATGTATCACTCACGCGTGACCGAAGAGGCCCTCGACGAGCATGAGGCCATTCTCGCCGCCTTCTCCGCGGGCGATCCGGACGCCGCCGAAAAAGCCATGCGTGTGCACATCGAGAATTCGCGGGACCGGCTCCTGCCTGCGTTCGAGTAGGACCGTCAAGCTCGACGCGCCGCCGATCGCCCAGCCAACGCCAAGGAAAACTATTCCCCGACTTAACCGCTCTGCTCCGATTTCGATCCCTGTCTGGCGAGGCGCCAAATGCACCTCGCCTTCCCACAAACCGAGAGGAAGACCATGCCAGGAAAAAAGATACTGATGCTGACGGGCGAATTCACCGAGGAATATGAAATCTTCGTCTACCAGCAGGCGATGGAGGCCGTCGGCCATACTGTTCATGTCGTCTGCCCGGACAAGAAAGCCGGCGATCTGATCAAGACATCGCTGCACGATTTTGAGGGCGATCAGACCTATACCGAAAAGCCCGGTCACAATGCGCTGATCAACAAGACCTTTTCCGACGCCGAGAAGCAACTGAGCCAATACGACGCCGTCTACTGCGCCGGCGGGCGCGGACCGGAATATATCCGCACCGACAAGCGCGTGCAGGCGATGGTGCGCCACTTCCACGAGGCGAACAAACCGATATTTACGATCTGCCATGGCGTGCAGATCCTGATAGCGGTCGACGGCGTCGTCCGCGGCAAGAAGGTCGGCGCGCTCGCGGCTTGCGAGCCGGAGGTGACGCTGGCAGGCGGCACCTATATCGATCTGTCTCCCACCGATGCCTATGTGGATGGGACGATGGTTTCGGCCAAGGGCTGGACCGCGCTTGCGGCGTTCATCCGTGAATGCCTGAAGGTGCTGGGAACGGAAATACGCCACGCGTAAGCGTTGGTTCCGACGCATCCCGCAATGATGCGCCGGTTCCCTTCAAAAGCGGCTCGTTCCTATCATTCGTCAAATACGATCAGCGAACGCATCAGCGTTTCTCTCGCCGAGCCAAGATGCGCTCGGCAGGCTCGCTCGATGCGTTCGGGATCGCGGCTTTCGAGCGCATCGATATAGGCGAGATGCTCCAGGATCGCCGCCTGGTTGCGCTGTTTTTCGTCATGCTTGTTCCACTGATAGTGGTAGTGGAAAATGAAGCTGATGATATCGTAGAAATCGTCGATGAAGCGGTTCGGCGAAGCCTCGTTTATGAGCCGGTGAAACCGGTTGTCGAGGCCGGAAAAGTCGTGGAATCGGCTTTCAATCCGCTTCAGCAGTTCGGTATGCGCAATCTTGAGCACGGCCAGCTTCTCCCACAACGGGGAAGTGTCGGGCTGTCGGGAAAACAGATGCGCCGAGCGCAGCTCGAACATGACGCGGATCTCGAACAGCTCAAGTGCGAAATCTTCAGTAAAGCCCTTGAAAAGCCAACCCGTGTTCGGCCTTTTTTCGAGCAGCCCAAACCGGCTGAAGCGGATCAGGAACTCGCGGATTCCGTTGGTTGCGACACCGAACTGCCGCGCCAGCTCGAGCTCGTTGATGCTGGTGCCGGGTCTGGTGTCACCGCGCAGCATCCACTCCATGAATTGCTGCTCGACGTGCTTGGCCCGTGATGTGGTTTCGGCGTCGGGATAGTAGTCGCTATCCTCGACCGGTCGGCCTGCCGTCCTGACGCCGCTGCGCTCGGCAATAAGTTCGCGGTGGGCAAGTTCTCCCAGGACCTTTCGGACAGTCGTGCGGCTCACTCCCATTTGCCTTCTGAGTTCATTTTCGGAAGGGAGGTCGCCGGTCAATTGTCCGTCGCGCAGCATACTGGCGGCGCGGTTGAAAGCCTTCTTGTAAACAGTGTCGGTTCGCATCGGATCTACCTCAGAGCAACACCTTGTCCTTTCTAGCATGAACTTTATCCATAAAAAACAACTTGACCAAGTGATACTGGTTGTTTTTTATCGATAAGAGGAAGCTAAAAATACAACATAAGCTTTTGACGACGAGGCTCACACAAGCCGCGGCGGGGAGGGAACTTTGCCTGAAGCGGGAAACACCGGCACCTCTGTCGGCGAGGCCGCAGTGCGAGCACCCAAGAAGCAAGAAGCCGTTCCTGGCCTTGCTCTGGGCTTGGCCCTGCTGAGCGCCGGTCCGGTCGTCATCCTGGCGTTGCTGATTGTCGTTCTCAGTTTTCTGTCGCCCTATTTTCTGACGGGGCGCAACCTCAGCAACATCCTCGCCCAGACCGCCGTCATCTCGGTTGTGGCGATGGGCCAGCATCTGGTCATCCTGACGCGTGGGATCGATCTCTCGGTCGGCTCGAACGTTGCACTGGCTTCAGTCGTCGGCGCGCTCAGTTTCCATGCCGGCGCCCCCGCCTTCCTAGTGATCGCGGTGATGGTCGCCTGCGGTGCGGCGGTCGGCGCCATCAACGGGCTCTTCTACGTGTTCGGCCGGCTGCCGCATCCGTTCATCATCACCCTGGCGACATTGAGCATCGCCAAGGGGCTGGCGCTGCAACTGGCTGACGGGCGCGCCATCCCTGGCATGCCGGATGCCATCGATGCGCTTGGCCGCGAGGCGGTCTGGGGTCTGCCTGGATCGGTCTTTGTGGTCGCCGGCGTTGCCGCAGTTCTTTTCGCAATGGCCAAGACGATGGTCTGGGGACGCTGGATCTATGCCGTCGGCGGCCGGCCCGACGCTGCCCTGCGCATGGGCATTCCCGTGTCCTGGGTGCTGGTTTCGGTCTATGTGATCTCGGGGCTGTGCGCCGGAATCGGGGCGGTCATCCTTGCCGGCCGCACCGACGCCGGTTCGCCCTTGTTCGGCAATCTGCTGGAACTGGATACGATCGCGGCGGTCATCATCGGCGGTGCCAGTTTTCTCGGCGGTCGCGGCCATCTTGGCCATGCCTTGATCGGCGCCATCATGATCGGCGTCATCCGCAACGCGCTCAACCTGCTCAACGTCAATGTCTTCTTCCAACTCATCGTCATTGGCGTGGTCATCGTCATAGCGGTCGAGTCCGACGTCTTGCGCAACTATCTCGAAGGGCGCGTGCGTGTCATGCAGGCCGGGAGGCAGTCGTGAGTGCCGTTCCAGCAGGCGTCGATCATGCAGCCACCGCCGCTGAATATCCCGTGCTTGCGGTACGCGGCGCGACCAAGCGTTTCGGCTCGGTTGTGGCGCTGGACGACGTCAGCATCGAGGTCCGGCGCGGCGAGATCTTGGGGCTTCTGGGCGACAACGGCGCTGGCAAGTCGACGCTGACCAAATGCATCAGCGGGGTGCACCAACTCGATGCCGGCGCGATCCTCCTGGACGGTGCGCCAACGCAGATACGCTCCCCTGCGGATGCGCGCTTCGCCGGCATCGAGACTGTCTACCAGGACCTGGCGCTGTTCGACAATCTGACGCCGGGACAGAACTTCTTTGCCGGTCGCGAACTGGCGGGGCCGCAATGGCTTCCTCGCGGCATGCGATTTCTTCAACAGCGCCGGATGGATGCCGAAACGCGCGTTCTGCTCGCCAATTTGAAAGTCACGTTGCCAAGGCTGGACGCCGTCGTTGCCATGATGTCGGGTGGACAAAGGCAAGCCATTGCGGTGGCCCGGTCGACCGTGTTTGCCCGCAAGGTCGTGATCCTGGACGAGCCGACCGCTGCACTTGGCCTGCGTGAATCGCGGCAAGTGCTCAACCTGGTCGCGACGCTGCGCGACCAGGGCAACGCCGTCATTCTGATCACCCACAATATGGAGCATGTCGTCGAGCTTGCCGATCGCGCCGTGGTGCTTCGCCAGGGCCGCAAGGTCGGCGAACTGGTGCCGACCAAGGACAACAAGCAGGAACTGGTCTCCATGATCGTGGGAGCCTGATCCGTCCGAGATTTGGGGACTGTTGCGGTCCGCAAATGCCTGAAGCGACTTCCGCCGGAAGACGCCTCAATCCAAGGGAGGAATGGAATGCCAATGAACCGAAAACTGTTCGCTGGGCTGGCGATCGCCGTTGCGTGCGCGATGCCGGCTTCGGCCGCCGACAAGATCAAGGTCGGCCTGATTACGAAATTCCCGGTGCCGTTCTACTCGACCATGGAGGACGCGGCCAAGAAATACGCCGCCGCTCATCCTGAAGTCCAGTTGGTCACCGGCCAGGGCCAGGCGGCAACCGACATCGAGGGCCAGATTGCCCTGATCGAATCCATGATCACGCAAGGGGTCAAGGGGCTGGCGATCACTCCGGTCGATCCGACCGTCGCGCCGACGCTCGACAAGGCGGTCGCTGCCGGCATCAAGGTGGTTCTCGTCGACAACGGAATCCCGGACTGGAAGGGCCAGACCGCGTTGGTTTCGACCAACAACCTGAACGGCGGCAAGATTGCCGGTGAGTACCTGAAGACCGTGCTCAAGAGCGGCGACAAGATCGGCATCCTGCAAGGCGTTCCCGGAGTGCCGGCGCTGGACGACCGGGTCACCGGCATGATGGAGGGCCTCGGCGACGTCAAGGTCGAGGTGGTCGGCAAGGGCGCAACCAACTGCACGCTCGAACTTGGCACGTCGGTGACCGAAGACATCCTGACCGCCAATCCCGATCTCAAGGCGATCTACGCGGCATGCGGACCGCCAATCCCGGGAGCCGTCAAGTCGATCAGCAATGCGGGGATCGGCAACGACAAGATCATCCTGGTCGGTTTCGACGCCTGCTGCGGTGAGATCGAAGCGATCAAGTCCGGCGCGGAAGATGCCAGCGTGGCGCAATTTCCGGCAAAAATGGGCGAGCTTGGCATCGATACCGTCGTCAAGGCGATCCGCGGGGAACCCGTCGAAGCCAATGTGGATACCGGTGCAGGACTGGTGACGCTGCAGAACGTCAAAGACTTCGAATAGGCTCCACACCTTGGCCCGGCGGCGATCTCAGCCGCCGGGTTCTTTTTGAAACATCTCAGGAAGATAATTCGCATGAAAGCGCTCGTATGCCGCAAGCCCGGCGAATTGGTCTTCGAGGATCGCCCGGCGCCCGGCCCGCCGGGCGCCGGATGGGCGCTGGTCAGCATCAGCCATGTCGGCATCTGTGGCACCGACTACCACATCTATGAGGGCAAGCATCCCTACCTGGTCTATCCACGTGTCATGGGACATGAACTCTCTGGCACCGTGACCGCAGTAGGCGAAGGCGTCGCCATCGAAGTCGGCGAACGGGTCGTCGTAAATCCCTATCTTGTCTGCGGCAAATGCATTGCGTGCCGTCACGGCAAGCCGAATTGCTGCGTATCGATCGAAGTGTTGGGCGTTCATCGCGATGGCGGCATGTGTGAGGAATTGCTGGTGCCTGCCGACAACCTCTACCCGGTCGCAGGACTGCCGCTCGTTGCCGCGGCAGCTGTCGAGTTCCTGGCGATCGGCGCTCACGCGGTGAGACGCTCCAGGCTTGCTGCCGGCGCAAAGACGCTGGTCATCGGCGCCGGGCCTATCGGACTGGGTACGGCATTGTTTGCGCGTATTGCCGGCCAAGCGGTGACGCTCATGGACACCAGCCGGGAACGGCTCGACTTCGCCGAAAGCCAACTCGGGTTTCCCGTCATCGACAGTGCATCGGGCTCACCTGTCGAGCAGGTGAGAGAGCGAACCGACGGCGACTTTTTCGACCTCGTCTTCGATGCGACCGGCAGCAAGGTCTCGATACAAGCCGCGTTCGGCTACGTGGCCCACGGCGGCGCCCTGGTAATGGTAAGCGTCATTAAGGACGAGATCACTTTCTCGGATCCCGAATTCCACAAACGCGAGATGATGTTGATCGGCAGCCGCAATGCGCTTCGCGTCGACTTCGACCACGTCATGGCGGCAATGCGCGATGGCGCCATCCCTGCGGCCAAGCTGATAACGCACGACACGACCCTTCAGAACAGCCTGCACGATATCGCTCGTTGGACGCATCAGAAGTCGGGGCTCATAAAGGCCGTCATCGCCTTCTAGAAAGAACGATGCTGGCGCCTCCGCAGACCCTGGAGTCCGATCCGCCACGGCCAAGCACATGCGGTCGCCGGCTAGATCCTGACGACGAGAGCGCCGCCGCTGAGGCCGGCACCCGCCGCAGCCAGAAGGATTTTCTCGCCCGACCGAAACGGCTCCGCATGATGGGCCAACGACAGCGACAGCGGGATCGTTGCTGCGGAAGAGTTGCCGTATTCGACGATCGTCTTGACGATCGCTTGATCGGCGATGCCGAGGTTTCGCCCCACCGCGTCGAAAATGCGGGCGTTGGCCTGATGCGGCACGAACCGATCGATGTCCTGCGGCCGCATGCGGGCAACAGCGAGCGCGTCCCGCGAGCAGGTCGTCATCATCTCGACCGCCTTGGCGAACACCTCGCGGCCGTCGATGATGGTCATCCGGGTCTCAGCGAGGTCGAGATCGGCCTGGAAGGGCTTGTTGCTTCCGCCCGCGGGAATCTGGATCAGCCCGTAGCGCGAGCCGTCGGAATCAACCGATGCACCGAGAATGCCTCGATCCGGATCCTCGCAGGGACCGATCACCACGGCGCCTGCGGCGTCGGCAAACAGCACGGCGCTGGCGCGCTCGGCCGGATTGATGCGGCGGCTGAGGATGTTGGCGGCGATGACGAGGCTCGCTTTGCCGTGCAGGCGCGTAAATCCGTCCGCGAACATCAGCGCATAGATGAAGCCGGCGCAGGCGCCGGTCAGGTCGATCGCGCCGGCGCGGCCGAGCCCCAGCCGATGCGCGACCAGCGGCGCGC
>NZ_RZOF01000210.1:0-11229 GCF_003998955.1 Mesorhizobium sp. M4B.F.Ca.ET.017.02.2.1
AGGTCGAACTGCTGAACGACAACGTCGTTCTGACCGGAAGCGTGGACACGCCTCTCGACGCCAAGCGCGCCGTCGACCTGGCGACCATCTTCGTGTCCGGCGGTGAAGCCACGACCGGCCAGTATTCGCAGACCGCCGCCGGCGGATCGGCCAATGGCGGCGTCGACATCAACAACCCCGACCAAGACCGCCGCGTCTCGAAGATCGTCAACCTGCTGCAGATCATCGGCGACGACCAGGTGACGCTGAAGGTGACCGTGGCGGAGGTCAGCCGCTCGGTGATGAAGCAGCTCGGCGTCAACATGGTCGGCAGCGGCGGCAGCAACGGCATTTCCTGGGGCGCGCTGGGCGATACGTTCAGCGGCCTCGGCAAGCCGATCTCGAACTCGGGTTTCAATGTCGGCACCTCGGCGATCCAGGCCTACATCAATGCCATGGAACAGGCCGGTGTCATGAAGACCCTGGCCGAGCCGACGCTGACCGCCGTGTCCGGCGAGAAGGCGACCTTCAAGGTCGGCGGCGAGTACAACATGGTCAACAGCGTCAGCGCCAACGTTTCGACCGACAACCAGACGGGCAACAGAACCTATTCGATCGAGAAGATCGAATACGGCATCGGCCTGGAATTCCAGCCGGTGGTGCTGTCGCCCGGCCGCATCAGCCTAAAGGTCAGGACCTCCGTATCGGAGCCGACCACGGAGGGATCGGTGTCGCTGTCGGCCGGCGGAAGGAGCCAGGGCATGAATGCGCTTTCGCTGCGCAAGCGCCTGGCGGATACGACGGTGGAACTGCCGTCCGGCGGGTCGATGATGATCGCCGGCCTCGTCCGCGACGACGTCAGGCAGGCCGTCAACGGCTTGCCTGGCCTGACCAAGATCCCGGTGCTCGGCACGCTCTTCCGCAGCCGCGACTTCGTCCGCAACGAGAGCGAACTCGTCATCATCATCACGCCCTATCTGGCCAAGCCGGTCGCGCGCAACGAACTTGCCAAGCCGGACGACAACTTCAACGCCCCGAGCGACGGCGCAGGCATGTTCCTTGGCCGCGTCAATCGCGTCTACGGCACCATGCAGACCGACAGACCCGCCGGCCGCTATCACGGCGTTGTCGGGTTCATCTACAAGTGAGCGGGGAAGCGGACATGTTTCAGTCGACATCGAACACCACCGCGGCGCCGGCAAGGTCCGGTCGCGAGCGGATCCGCCGCTCCGTAGCCCCGGTCCTGGCGGTCCTGCTCGCCGCATCGCTCGCCGGCTGCGCCGGCTGGAAACGCGACAGCGTCACGGTCGGCGCCATCCCCGACGACTATCGCACCAGCCATCCGATCGTCATCGCGGAAAAGAACCAGAAGATCGATCTTCCCGTCGGCGCCGGCGATCGCGGCATGACCGGCGCCCAACGCGACACGCTGCTCGGCTTCCTCGACGGCTATGACAAGAGTGCGGCCCCGTCGCTGACCATCGCCGTCCCGAGAGGCTCGGCCAACGAGGTGGCGGCCTTGGTGGCCGGTCGCGATTTCGCCCGGGTCGCCGCCGCCTCCGGCGTCAAGCGCGGCCGCATCGTCATGACGTCCTATCAGTCGGCGGTTCCGGAAGCTTCGGCCCCGGTGCGCGTCGCCTTCGTGGCGGTGAGGGCGCAGACGGACAGATGCGGCCGCTGGCCGGAAGACCTGCTGCAGAATTCGGAAAACAAGCACTACGCCGACTTTGGCTGCTCGTACCAGAACAACCTTGCCGCCCAGATGGCCAATCCCAACGATCTGCTCGGGCCGCGCAAGCAGTCCGACATCGACGCCGAAAATCGCGGCGCGGTGATCGACCTTTACCGCTCGAGAGGCATTTCGAACGAATTCCTCGGCAACTCGGAAGTGACCTACTGAGTGGCGCAAGTCAGGAAGAGAGCATGACAATGAGCAATCTTGCCTATGACGCGCCTGTGGATGGCGGCGATACATCGCAACAGGACATCGCCGCGATGCAGGCATTGCGGCCGGTGCCGCGCATCTCGATCCAGGCATTTTGCGAGACCGAGGGCGTCGCCAGTCCGGTCCGCCTCGCCGGCGACGACCGGCGCATGGCGAAGGCCCATCTGAAGGTTCATATGGGCGGCATCGCCACGGCGATCGAGTTCTACCAGTCGGCGCCGACGCCGAACCTGATCCTGCTGGAATCGCGCAGCGAGCCGAAGCAGCTGCTGGAGCAGCTCGCCCAGCTTTCCGAATATTGCGATCCGTCCTCGAAGGTCGTGGTGATCGGCCATTACAACGATGTCGGCCTCTATCGCGAACTCATCCGCTCCGGCATTTCCGAATATGTCATCGCGCCGGTGTCGATGACCGACATCGTCAGCGTGGTCTCGTCGATCTTCGTCGATCCGGAGGCCGAACCGATCGGCCGCTCGATCGCCTTCATCGGCGCCAAGGGCGGCGTCGGTTCCTCGACCATCGCGCACAATGTCGCCTGGGCGATGTCGTCGCTGTTCAAGTCCGAGGTGGTCGTCGCCGATCTCGATCTTGCTTTCGGAACCGCCAACATCAATTTCGATCAGGATCCGGCGCAAGGTATCGCCGAGGCGGTGTTTTCGCCCGAGCGTGTCGACGAGGTCTATCTCGACAGGCTGCTTGCGCAATGCGCCGAGCACCTGTCGCTGCTCGCCGCTCCGTCCACGCTCGAACGGGTCTACGACTTCGATCCCGATGCCTTCTCGCAGCTCATCGACACCGCCCAGCGCAGCGCACCGCTCCTGGTCCTCGACGTGCCGCATATCTGGTCAGGCTGGAGCAAGAGCATCCTCGTCAAGGCGGATGAGGTGGTCATCACCGCGACGCCGGAACTGGCCAATCTGCGCAACACCAAGAACATGGTGGACATGCTGAAACGGCTGCGCCCGAACGATCCGCCGCCAAGGCTTGTCATCAATCAGGCAGGCGTTCCGAAGCGTCCCGAGATCGGACCGACGGACTTTTCCGAACCGCTCGGCATCACGCCCATGGCGGTCATCCAATTCGAACCGCTGCTGTTCGGCAACGCCGCCAACAACGGCCGCATGCTGGGCGAGATGGACGCCAAGAGCCCGGTCGTCGGCATCATCGACGAGATCGCGCATGTGCTGACCGGGCGCAGCGAAATCAAGATCAAGAAGAAGGCGGGCCTCGGCTCGCTTCTCGGCAAGCTCTCGCGCAACAAGAAGTGACGCACCCAGAGGCGGATGATTTCAGGTCGAATGGACCTGAAATCTGAATCCGGCCTCTAAATCGAAGAAAGTAGAGCATGATGTCGTCCGAAAGCGGCTTCACACTTTTCGGCATCCTGCTCCGGGCGGAATTGGTAGTCGATCATGTTTGGTAAGAGAGGCTCTGACGACGGCAACCGGTCCAAGCCGGAATTTCGCCAGCCGGCACCGGGCCCCGCGGCGCCGGGATCGGCGGATACGGCTGTTCTTGCGCGCCCCGCCGCGCCGGCGCAGTCGGGAGAGTTGGCCGCCCAGCCCGCCCGTCGCCCGGTCGAGCCGCCGCCGCTGGCGCCGGAGCCGAAGAAGGTCCAGCGCGAGCGCAGCGAGACCTACTACGACACCAAGAGCCAGGTCTTTTCCGCTCTCATCGACACGATCGACCTGTCGCAGCTCGCCAAGCTCGATCCCGAAAGCGCGCGCGAGGAAATCCGCGACATCGTCAACGACATCATCGCGATCAAGAATTTCGCGATGTCGATCGCCGAGCAGGAACAACTGCTCGAGGACATCTGCAACGACGTGCTCGGCTACGGTCCGCTGGAGCCTCTGCTTGCCCGCGACGACATCGCCGACATCATGGTCAACGGCTCCAAGAACGTCTACATCGAAGTCAACGGCAAGGTCGAACAGACCAGCATCCGCTTCCGCGACAATCAGCAGCTCCTCAACATCTGCCAGCGCATCGTCAGCCAGGTTGGTCGCCGTGTCGACGAATCGAGCCCGATCTGCGACGCCCGCCTTCCCGACGGTTCGCGTGTCAACGTCATCGCGCCGCCGCTCTCCATCGACGGCACCGCGCTCACCATCCGCAAGTTCAAGAAGGACAAGCTGACGCTCGACCAGCTGGTCAAGTTCGGCGCGATCTCGCCGCAGGGCGCCGAGGTCCTCAAGATCATCGGCCGCGTCCGCTGCAATGTCGTCATCTCGGGCGGCACCGGCTCGGGCAAGACGACGCTGCTCAACTGCCTGACCAACTACATCGATCGCGAGGAGCGGGTCATCACCTGCGAGGACTCGGCGGAACTGCAGCTGCAGCAGCCGCACGTGGTTCGCCTCGAAACCCGTCCGCCGAATCTTGAAGGCGAGGGCGAGGTCACCATGCGCGACCTGGTCAAGAACTGCCTGCGCATGCGGCCCGAGCGGATCATCGTCGGCGAAGTGCGCGGACCGGAAGTGTTCGACTTGCTGCAGGCGATGAACACCGGCCACGACGGCTCGATGGGAACGATCCACTCCAACAGCCCGCGCGAGTGCCTGAACCGTATCGAATCGATGATCGCGATGGGCGGCTACTCGCTGCCGCAAAAGACCGTGCGCGAAATCGTCGTCGGCTCCGTCGACGTGATCATCCAGGCGGCCCGCCTGCGCGACGGATCGCGGCGTATCACCCACATCACCGAGGTGATCGGCATGGAGGGTGACGTCATCATCACCCAGGACCTCATCCTCTACAACATCAAGGGTGAGGACGCGAGCGGCAGGCTTATCGGCGAGCACGTATCGACCGGCATCGGCCGCCCGCATTTCTGGGATCGTGCCCGCTATTATGGCGAGGAGCAGCGCCTCGCGACCGCGCTCGAGGCCATGGAGAAAAACGCTGGCTGAGGTATCTGGAGGCGTAGGGGCTCTGGTCGATGTTCGGAATTGACAGCACCGTATTGGCGTTTGTCGTGCTGGCCGGCTTCAGCGCCGGGGCGGTGGCCTATGCTTTCCTGTTCAACCGCATCAGCAACGAGAAGCAGGTCGGCAAGCGGCTTGAGACCATCAAGACCGCCGAAACCGACCGCTCCGTCGTCAAGGCCTCGCGCGACCGCGCCGCCGAGGCGGTCAAGCGGCGAAAATCCCTCCAGGATTCGTTGAAGCAGCTCGACGAGAAGCAGCGATCCAACGATCGCATCGTCAAGAAGCCGCCGCTGAAGGTGCAGATCCGCCAGGCCGGCATGCAGGTTTCCATCGAGCGCTTCTACATCTACTCGGCGATCTGCGGCATCGTGCTCACGGTGCTCGCCTATCTGGCCACCGCGCCCTTGCTGGTGCTGCCTGGCGCATTGCTGGCTGGCGGCCTCGGCCTGCCGCGCTGGTTCGTCTCGTTCCGCCGGACCCGCCGGGTCAAGGCATTCCTCAACGAGTTTCCCAACGCCCTCGACATCATCGTGCGCGCCGTCAAGTCGGGCCTGCCCCTCAACGACGCCATCCGTCTGATCGCCAACGAATCTCCGGAGCCGGTCAGGACCGAGTTCCGCCGCATCATCGATTCGCAGCAGATGGGCATGTCGATCCCCGATGCCACCATGCGCATGTCCGAAACCATGCCGTGCGCGGAGGCTGGCTTCTTCGGCATCGTCATCCAGATACAGTCGCAGGCCGGCGGCAACCTCTCCGAGGCGCTGGGCAATCTCTCTCGCGTGCTGCGCGACCGCAAGAAGATGAAGGCCAAGGTGCAGGCGCTGTCGATGGAGGCGAAAGCTTCGGCCGTCATCATCGGCGCCCTGCCTTTCGTCGTTGCCTTCCTCGTCTATCTGTCGAGCCCGAACTACATCATGCCGCTGTTCACCACCAGCACAGGCAACCTGATCATCGGCTGTTCCCTGGTCTGGATGTCGATCGGCATCCTGGTGATGCGCAAGATGATGAACTTCGAAGTCTAGGGGGCGTCCATGACGGACCAGGTCGTCAAATCGCTTACCGATCCCGCCTTCCTGATCGCCTTGCTGGTCGGCATCGCGGTGTTCGCGACTGTCTTCACGCTGTTGCCCGCGCTCGGCGGCAACCAGCTCAAGTCGCGCATGAAATCGGTGGCGCTCGAGCGCGAGGAGTTGCGCGCCAAGCAGCGCGTGCGGCTGGCCAACGAAGCCGATCGCCGCCGCAAGGGCCTGCGCGAGGAACAGTCGATCGGCATGCGCAACATCGTCGAGCGGCTGGATCTCAGGCGCGCGCTGGCCGATGAGGGAACGCTGCAGAAGCTCAAGGTGGCGGGTTTTCGCGGCCAGAATCCGCTGACGCGCTTTCTCTTCTTCCGCCTGGTTCTGCCCTTTGTCGGTTTCGCCCTGGCGGCCGTCTACCTTTTCGTGCTCGGCGGCCTGCCGCTGCAGCCGCCCTTCATCAAGCTGTTCGTCTGTGTCGTGGTTGCCTATGGCGGCTTCTACGCGCCGATCCTTTACGTCAACAACCGCGCCACCAAGCGCAAGCAGTCGATCCAGCTGGCCTGGCCCGACGCGCTCGACCTGATGCTGATCTGCGTCGAGTCGGGCATGTCGGTCGAGGCGGCGCTGCGCAAGGTCGCCGACGAGATCGGCGGGCAGTCGGTGGCGCTCGCGGAAGAATTCGTGCTTACCAACGCCGAGCTCTCCTATCTGCAGGAGCGCAAGGTGGCTTACGAGAATCTCGCCAGCCGCACCGGCCTGGAATCGGTCAAGTCGGTGACGCAGGCGCTGGTCCAGGCCGAACGTTACGGCACGCCGGTCGCGCATGCGCTGCGCGTGCTGGCTTCGGAAAGCCGCGACATGCGCATGAATGCGGCCGAGAAGAAGGCCGCCGCCCTGCCGCCCAAGCTCACCGTGCCGATGATCCTTTTCTTCCTGCCGGTGCTGTTCGCCATCATCCTGGGGCCAGCCGGCATCCAGGTCAGCCAGCGCGGCATCTTCGGCGATCAGCACAACACCAGCAGCCAGTAAGGCAGCCCGGACGCTGACGAAAAAGCTGCGCTTGACGCCGGCAATGGCCGCTGGCGTGACTGACAGGCTTTGGGAGATCAGTGATATTGTCGCGCTGATCGAGAAGAAGGCAGCCGAGACGCCGGCTGCGCGCGCCGAAGCAAACGGGACAGCCAATGATTGTGAGGATAGCGGAGCTGGAGATCGACGCCGACTGTCTCGACGCCTACGCCGCCCTTATCGCTGAAGAGACTGAAGCCTCCGTGAGGCTGGAGCCCGGGGTGCTTTTTCTGTTCGCGGTTTCGGTCAGGGAAAGCCCGCATCTCGTCCGCGTCATTGAGGGCTATGCCGATCAGGCGGCTTATGAAATGCACCTGACCACGCCGCATTTTCTCAAATACAAGGCCGAGACCGCCGGTATGGTGAAGACTCTCCGTCTCATCGAAACCGATCCGATCTCGCTGAAAGCCAAAGCTCAAATCTGGAACTGACCCACTGCCGATGACCTTGAAGAATCGGCTGACGCGCTGGCGTTGCCGTCAGTTGGTCGCGGCCTTGTCCTTGTCCTGGTCCTTCAGCTGGCTCCAGGCGTTCTGCTGGGCGAGCATCTGGCGCAGATAGGCGACATTGGCTTGCGCCTGGTCGGGTGAGAGTTCCTGTGAGGCGATCTTCTCGGCCTCGTCGAAGCGGCCTTGCAGGCCGACGACCAGCGCCAGGTTCTGGCGCACGCGGCTGTCGGCGTTGGGCTGCTGGGCCGCCGAGCGCATGTAGGTCTCGGCCGTGCGCAAATCGCCTTCCAGCACATAGGACATGCCGAGATTGGACAGGATCGAGGGTTCGTTCGGCTTGAGGTCGAGCGCCTTGCGATAGTCCTGGCGCGCCTCGTCCCGCTGGCCGAGCTGGTCTAGGATCGCGGCCTCCGCCGACACCAGCCGCCAGTCCGGATATTCCGGCGTCTGCGCGCGGCGCACGGCGTCCAGCGCAGGCTCGAACTGCCCGTTGGCGGCGAGCGCCTTGCCGTAGGCGGCGAGCACGTCGCGGTCCTTGGGCAGCGCGATCGCCAGCTTGCGCATGACGGCAAGCGACTGGTCGGCATCGCCGTCCATCTGCAGCGCCGCCGCGTAATTGGTGGCGATCCGTTTGTCGGTGGGGTTCTTGGCATAGGATTCGCCAAGCCTGGTCGTTGCGCTGTGCAACTCGGTCGCCGACATGGTCTCCAGCGGCTTGCTGTTGGAGCGCGTGATCGAGCCGGTGGTGAACTTGCTGGTCCCGCAGCCAGCGACACTTGCCGCGAGTGCTGCCATGAAGACCGTGGTGATCAGCCGCTTGCCCGTGGTGTTCATCAAACCGTTGATCAGCATCGGCCTGCGGCCTCCATCCATCTGCGGCCTTGCGTGGCCGTCTTCCCTCCCGAAGAAATATTCTGTTAACCCTAACGGACAGTTAAGAAAGGCCCCTGAAGCTCCCATTGTCCCTGCTGTTAGGGCAGGCCCACCGTTGCGCGGGGTCGAACGGACGACACGCTGGCTGGCGCCGTCGCCCGAATTCTCGTTGGATTTTTCTGACGCTTCTGCCAGTGAACAATGACCAAGCGTCCTTAGCCGGAGTCCATCGAATGCCAGTCGAACTCGTCGAGACGAAATCCACGGCCGCGCTGCCGGTTCATCTGGTCACCGGCGGCGGCCTCGAGGCCGCCGGCCTCGCGCCGGCCGCGATTGCCTGGGCCAGGGCCAACGGCTTTTCCGGCGAGGCCGGCAGGACGCTGACCTTGCCCGGCGAAGACGGCGCGCTCGCCGGCGCCTTGTTCGGCCTTGGCGACGGCGAGGGCACGCTTGCCGTTGGCGCCCTGGCGAGGGCGTTGCCCGAAGGCGACTGGCATTTCGCCACCGAGCCGGCCTGGCCGGATCTGGCCGCGACCGGGCTGGTGCTTGGCGGCTATGCCTTCACCCGCTACGGCAAGAAGCCCGGCAAGGCGCTGCGCTTCGTGCTGCCGGCGGGTGCCGATGCCGCGCATGTCCGCCGCATCGCCGATGGCGTTTTCCTGACCCGTGATCTGGTCAACACGCCGACCAGCGACATGGGGCCGGACGAGCTGGAAAAGGCGGCGCGGACGCTGGCCTCGGCGCACGACGCCGAAGTGTCGGTGATCGAGGGCGACGATCTCTTGAATCAGAATTTCCCGATGATCCATGCCGTCGGCCGCGCCTCATCCGGCGCGCCGCGGCTGATCGACCTGCTCTGGGGCTCGCCGGATGCGCCGAAGGTGACGCTGGTCGGCAAGGGCGTCTGCTTCGACACCGGCGGCCTCGACATCAAGCCGTCCGCGGGCATGCTGTTGATGAAGAAGGACATGGGCGGCGCGGCCAACGTGCTTGGGCTGGCGTCGATGATCATGGCTGCCAGGCTCAACGTGCGGCTGCGCGTCTTGATCCCGGCGGTCGAGAATTCGATTGCCGGCAACGCCTTCCGGCCGGGCGACGTGCTGACGAGCCGCAAGGGCATCACCGTCGAGATCGGCAATACCGATGCCGAAGGGCGGCTGGTGCTGGCCGACGCGCTGGCGCTCGCCGACGACGAGCAGCCCCAGTTGCTGGTCGACATGGCGACGTTGACGGGTGCCGCCCGCGTCGCGCTCGGCCCGGACCTGCCGCCTTTCTACACTGGCGACGATACGCTGGCGTCCGAGCTGTCGGCGGCCGCAGTCGCCGTGGAGGATCCTCTGTGGCGCATGCCGCTGTGGCGGCCTTACGATGCAAAGCTGTCGTCGAAGATCGCCGACATCAACAACGTCACCACCGACGGCTTCGCCGGTTCGATCACGGCGGCGCTGTTCCTCAAGCGCTTCGTCGAGAAGACGCCGCGCTGGGCGCATTTCGACATCTTCGCCTGGAACCCGTCCGATCGCCCATACGGCGTCACCGGCGGCGAGGCGCAAGGCATCCGGGCGCTGGAGCGGATCATCTCGAAGCGATTTGCGTGACGCATCCGGGACGGCCGGCAAGATGCCGCCACTGAAACGGAACCGAAACAATTTGCCGGCATGCTGGCGCGATGTCGATCTCGATGCGCCCGAGCCAGGCCCTCAGACTGTGGCAGCAGGTGATGCTGTCGCAGGTGCGCGACGGCTCGCCCGATCTCACCATGCGCCAGACGGCGATCCTGTTCACCATCTATCTCGACCCGCCGCCGCATACGGTGCGTGGGCTGGCCGCCCGGCTCAACGTCACCAAGCCGGTCATCACCCGCGCGCTCGACACGATGGGGGCGCTGAAGCTGGTGTCGCGCCACCGCGACGAGCTCGACAAGCGCAACGTCCTGATCCGGCGCACGGTCGAGGGCGCGCTCTTTGTCGAGCGTTTCGGCGATGGTATCATCGCCAGGGCCCATGAACTGCCCATCTGACCGATTGTCCATCTGACCGAGTGCTCGATTTGACCGCCAGGGATGCCCGCCTTCACGCCTTCCGTTCCGATCTCGCCGATGCCAGGCTGAAGGGAGAGGTCTCAGCCGATCGTTTCGTCGCCGGCCGGCCGGCGCGGATTTCGGTGTCCGTCGCCGACCTGCGCAAGGCGCCGCGCCCGGATGCCGGCGTCAACACGCAGGCCCTGTTCGGCGACGACGTGCTCGTTTTCGAGGACAGCGCAGGCTGGGCCTGGATCCAGGCCGAGCGTGACGGCTATGTCGGCTATGTCGCCGACACGGTGCTCGGTCCACGCGAGCAGGCGCCGACCCATATCGTTTCGGTACCGCGCACCTTCCTCTATCCGGGGCCGGACCTGCGCTTTCCAGTGAGCGGCCAATTGTCGATGGGATCGGCGGTGACGGGGACCGGCGCCGCCGAAACGCGCGGCACGCACTATGCTCTCTTGTCGTCGGGCCAGGCGCTCATCGCGGCCCATCTGCAGCCTGCCGGCGAGACTGCGGCCGACTATGTTTCGGTGGCGGAAAGTTTTCTCGGCACGCCCTATCTCTGGGGCGGGGTCTCGGGCTTCGGCATCGATTGTTCCGGCCTCGTGCAGTTGGCGATGCGCATGGCCGGCAGGGACGTGCTGCGCGATTCCGATATGCAGGCGGCCTCGATCGGCAAGCCGCTCGATCCGGGCCCGGACTTCACCGGCATGCGGCGCGGCGACCTAGTCTTCTGGAAAGGCCATGTCGCGATCATGACCGATGCCGACACAATGATCCATGCCAACGGCCACACCATGCTGGTCTCGCGCGAGGGACTGAAGGACGCCGTCGCCCGCATCGGCTATCTCTATGGCGGGCCGACGGGGGTCCGGCGACCGTGATCTTTCCCTCTCCCCGGTCACGGGGAGAAGGTGCCCGCAGGGCGGGGGAGGGG